>JBOHSV010000445.1:0-1986 GCA_050921735.1 Gemmatimonadales bacterium
CCCGGATGACGCGTGCCGTGTCGCGCCGCCGAAAATTCTCGTAGGCGATCTCGAAAGCCGCCCGCTCCATGGTGAAGCCCAGGGGATTGGTGGCTCGCACGATCCGCCCCTGCCCGTCGACCCAGGCGCTCGTGGTGACGGGCGCGTCGGCGCCCGTGAGCTCAAGCCGGAACGCCGGCACCGTGTCGAACAGCAGGGGCACCCACGCCATGGCCGTGGAATCGAAGTCGGCGCTGTCGGATACCACGAGCACGGACTCGCGGGCCACCCGCACGCGCACGTCGTGCTCGGTCAGCCGCAGGGGGTCGAACAGGCGCGCCGTCCGGGTGGCTCCCCGCTCGAGCTCGCCGCCGAAGGCGAGCCGAAGGGGCAGGAGCGCGGGAAGCACGACCGGCCGCCGGAGCGCGACGCGGGTGGTTTGCGTGTCGCCGGCCGAGGTGAGCACCAGGCGCAGGAGGGTGTCGCCGAATACCGCGCCGCGGGCGGTGAAATCGCCCAGGTCGCCGGCGTAGCGCACGTCGAGGGTGCGCAGCCGCAGCGTGCGGCCGACGACTGCGATACTCCGGGCGCTGGTCCGGCTCAGGCGCCCCAGCACGGGCACCTCGAGCACCAGCAGCTCGTCCACGCGGATGGAATCGCCGAGCGTGTCGATGGTGGACGACGCAAACCCCACCTGCTGGCCGCCCATGTCCAGCCGGTAGTACGTGGCGCCCGGGGGGATGGCGCGCGCGGCGTCGGCGAGCCGGGCGCTCGTGGGCCGCAAGAACTCCCGTTTGGCCAGCCAGCCGAGCCCGACCCCCCAGGCGACGAAGATGACCGCCGCCCAGGCACCACGCGTCATGTGCGGCCGGCCTGGGCGCGCCGCAGAGCGGCCTCGAACACGTCGCGGTCCTCGGGCGTCTCGACCACGATGCAGACGTCGTTGGGATAGGGGGCGCCGAGATGCGCGGTGAGCACGCCGACCATGATGTCGGCGGCATCTTCGAGGAGCAGGTTCCCGGCCCCGGTGCCCAGCGGCGGCGCCGTGACCCGGGCGAACTCCCATTCGCGGGCCCGCTGCAGCGCCGAGCGCCACGCCGTCTCCACGCTGCGGCGCGTCACCGGCTCGGTGTCGCTCTGAATCACGGCGTGGATCACGAACTCCGCGGGGAGGTCGCCGCCCGCACCGGTGACGACGGCGGCGCCCACCGCCAGCTCGTTGTGCACCTCGAGGCGCCGCCGAAACTCGGCGCCGCCGAACTGCTCCAGCCGACCCACGAGCGGCGTCGTGGGATCGAGCCGCGCCGTGGCCGGCCGCACGATGGCGTCCGTGGCGACGAACGCCAGATCCTCCACCGCCACCCGCATCACCGGCCCTGGCCTCCGACCTCGCGGGCGCGCCGATACATGCGCGTCGCTTCTTCCGGCCGGCGCAGCCGGTCGAGCACCTTCCCCAGTCCGTACAGCGGCCGCGGGTTCCCCGGCTGCAGCTCCGCCGCCCGCTCGAACGCGGCCAGGGCGCCGTCGAGCTGGTCCACGTGGTTCAACGCCTCCCCCAGGTAGTACCACGCCGTACCCCGCTCGGGACCCAGCGCCACCGCGCGGCGCAACGGGTCCACCGCCTCGGCCCACAGCCCCTTGCGGGACAGGATCAACCCGAGGTTCATGAGCGCGTCCACGTGCTCCGGCTGCTGCTCCAGCACCAGCTCGAGGTCCCGCTGCGCCGCGGCGTACCGGGCGCTGGCCGCCAGCACGGCCGCGCGATTGAGGAGCAGGTCCGGGTTCTGGGGGTCGATCTGCAGGGCCCGGTCCAGCTCGGCGAGCGCGCTCGCGCGGTCGCCGCGCGCTTCGAGAATGAGGGCGAGGTTGTTGCGGGCCTTGATGTGCCCGGGCTCGGCGTCCAGCAACTCCCGGTAGTACCGCGCGGCGCCACTCACGTCCCCCCGATCCGTGGCTTCGCGAGCGGACACGTACAGCGGATGATCGGGCGCGGGCGGTGCCGGGGGG
>JBOHSV010000446.1:0-11887 GCA_050921735.1 Gemmatimonadales bacterium
GCGCTGGACGCGGCGATCCGGCGGGCGGCGCCGCTGGTGCGCGCGCGGCTCGCGGCGGTGGCGGAGGTGCGGTGGCGCGCGGCCGACCGCGACCGCCTGTCGCGGCGCCTGATCCCGTGGGTGTTGACGGCGGCCCGGCGCGCGGCCCGCCAGGGCGACGCCGCCGAGCTGGCGGCGCTCGATGCGCTGGTGTCCCGCCTGTCGCTGGGGATGACGGCGGGCGAAGAGCTGTGGCTGGCCGAGCTGCTCGAGCGCGCAGAGCCGCTGACCATCGACGCGCTGCGGCGGTGGCACGAGCGGTTGCCGCCGGCGGAGCCGGCCGACGGACCGCCGGCGGCGGAGCTGGTGGCGGCGGTGGTGCCGGAGCCCTAGGGCGCGGGCTCCCGGTACTTCACGACCAGCTGGGGCACGTCGGCGGTAAAGAACTCGGCATCGGAGAACTGCACGAAGTCCGCGGAACCGTCGTTACTGAAGTCGGCATTCGAGAAGCGGAGCCGGTACTGGGAACGCGTGCGGCCGGCCGCGACGTCGGCCTGGACACGGGCGGTTACGCCCAGCGTCTTGTACTCGACGGTCGTGTTGGTCGACAGCGGGCCCATGCCGCTCACGAACGCGGTCGCGCTGTAGTCCTCCAAGCCGCCGATCGTCGCGCCGTAATCAAGGTGGTCGACCACCACGTTGCCCAGCTCGGCGTACGGACTGCCGGCGAAGTTGAACTGGTACAGTCGCAGCGTGGCGGAGGTCACGGTGCTGCCGGACGGGATCACGCTGATGTCGAAGCTGTAGAATCCGCGATGGCCGCGGCTCACGCCGCCCACGACCACGTCTCCCACGATCACCTGGCTCCCGGTTCGCTGGAAGTTCCCTTCGTCTCGGATCCACCCGTCCAGCAGCGAATCCGACGGCAACGTGACGGTGAGCTCCGGCCCACCTCCGCCGTTGCCGCCCCCGCCGTCCTCGAGCTCGCACCCGAGAGACGCGCACAGGGCCACCGCGGTCAGCGATCCGATCCACTTGCGATGCATGGAGCACCTCCCCAGTGCCGTGGTGAAGCGTGCCGGCGCCCGCGCCGCCGGGCCGTGAGCCACGTCACGACCGCCGCGGGCCGGTGTTAGCTTCCGGCGTGCCACTGACCACCTTCCTCTTCGACCTCGACGGCACCCTGATCGACTCGATCGACCTGATTCTCCGCTCCTACCGCCACACCCTGCGGGTGCACCGCCGCGAAGCGGCGCCGGACGACGTCTGGATGCGCGGCCTCGGCACGCCGCTCTGGGTCCAGTTCCGGCACTGGACGGACGACCCCGCCGAGATCCAGGCCATGGTGGCCACCTACCGCGCGTACAATATGGAGCATCACGACGCGCTCGCGCATCCGTACGATGGGGTGGCGGAGGCCGTCCGGGGCCTCGTGGGGCGGGGCAAGCGCCTGGGGCTCGTGACCAGCAAGATGCGGAGCGGCGCCCTGCGGGGCCTGCGCCTGGTGGGGCTGGAGGACGCCTTCGAAGTCATCGTGGGGGCCGACGAGGTCGACCACCCGAAGCCCCACCCCGAGCCCGTGCTCAAGGCCCTCGGCCTGCTCGGCGCGCCCGCCGCCGGGGCCGTCTTCATCGGCGACTCGCGGCACGACCTCGAGTGCGGCCGGGCCGCCGGCGTGAAAACGGCGGCCGTGCTCTGGGGCCCGTTCGACCGCGCGCACCTCCAAGACCTGGGTCCCGATTACTGGCTGGCGAAACCCGCGGACATCCACCAACTGCTGACGGCGGACGGCTGACGTGCGCTTCGTCCCCTTCGACATGGAACGCTGGCAGAGCACCTACGAGAACCGGGTGCGCTTCAACCTCTCCGAGTCCGGCGTGCACCCGCTGACGGTGCAGGAGCTGCTCGGTCTGGCGGGCGCCTCCGCCATGCCCTTGCTCGAGGTGCGGTTGGGGTACCCGCAGTCGAACGGCTCGGACGAGCTGCGCCAGCGGATCGCGGCCCTCTATCCCGGGGCGACGCCGGACCAGGTGGTGGTCACGGTCGGCTCCGCCGAGGCGAACTTCGTCGCGTGCTGGCGCTTGATCGAGCCGGGCGACCGTGTCGCCGTCATGCTGCCGAACTACATGCAGATGCCCGGACTGGCCCAGAACTTCGGGGCCCAGGTGCGGGCGTTCCACCTGCACGAGGAGACGGGCTGGGAGCCGCACGCCGAGGAGGTGCGGGCGGCGATCGCGCCGGGCACCACGCTCGTGATCGTGACCAACCCCAACAACCCCACCGGGCACGTGCTGTCGGACGAGGCGCGACGGCTCATCGTCCAGCGCGCCGCCGAGGTGGGCGCGTGGCTGCTGGCGGACGAAGTGTACCAGGGTGCCGAGCGCGACGGTCGGACGACGGCGTCGTTCTGGGGCGCGTACGACAAGGTCGTGGTGGTGAACGGGCTGTCGAAGGCGTACGGCCTGCCCGGCGTGCGGATCGGCTGGCTGGTGGCGCCGCCGGCGCTCTCGGGCGAGGTGTGGGCACGCCACGACTACACCGTCATCGCGCCCACCGGGCCGTCCGACCTGCTGGCCCGGTTCGCGCTCGAGCCGCGGGTGCGCGACCAGATCCTGGCGCGGACACGGCGCATCCTGCACACCAACTACCCCGTGCTGGCGGCGTGGCTCGAAGGTTTCGGCGACACGTTCACCTGGCGCGAGCCCGCGGCGGGGGCGATCTGTCACGTGAAATACCGGCACGCGGTCGGCGCCCTCGAGGTGGTGGAGCAGCTGCGCGCGCAGCACAGCGTGCTGCTCGTGCCCGGCGAGCATTTCGGAACGCCCGGCTACCTGCGGTTCGGATTCGGCGCCGAGCTGGGCCAGCTGGAGCCCGCGCTGGCGGAAACCGCGCGCGGGCTGCGCCGGCTGTTCGGCGACTGACCGGATGCGGGTCGTGCCGCTGGAGGCGTTCCGGGACCGCATCCCGATGGCCACCGCGATCGCCGCGGTGGAGCGCGGCTTTCGCGCGCTGAGCACGGGTGAGGCGACGCTCCCCGACCCCCTCGTGCTCGAGCTGACGGACCGCGAGGGCGAGGTGCACGTCAAGGGGGCGTTCCTCGCGGGCGCGCGGCACGTCGTGCTGAAGGTCGCCACCGGCTTCTACCGCAACCGGGCGCGCGGCCTGGCATCGGGGGACGGGCTGTTTCTGCTGCTCGACGCGGAGACGGGAGCGCCCACCCACCTGCTCGCCGATCACGGCTACCTCACCGATCTCCGCACCGCGGCGGCGGTGGCGTTGACCCTCAAGTACCTGGCCCCGAAGGACGCGACCGATGCGCTGCTCGTGGGGGCGGGCGCGGTGGCGCGGCTCTCCGCCCGCGCCATCGTGGCCGAGCGCCCCATCGAGCGGCTCACGATCTGGAACCGGACGGCGGGGCGCGCGGAGGCCCTGGCCAAAGAACTGTCGACCGTCGTGGCGACGCGGGTCGCCGCCGCGCTCGAGCCCGAGGTCCGGCGCCACCGCCTGATCGTGACCGCCACCGCCAGCACCGCCCCCCTGATCCAGGCCGGGTGGATCGGGAAAGGCACGCACATCACGTCGGTGGGCACGGGAAGCCCCGAGAAGGTGGAGCTCGAGCCTGAGGTCTTGCAGAAGGCGGACAAGCTGATCGCCGATCGCGTGTCCCAGACCGAGCGCTACGGCAACCTCCATCACGCGATGCGGGCGGGCGTCGTGACGCGGGACCGGGTCTACGCGGAGCTGGGGGCGCTCGCGGCCGGCCGGGTCGCCGGGCGCGAATCGGCGGACGAGATTACCGTGGCCGACCTCACAGGCGTGGGCGTGCAGGATGCCGGCATCGCGCAGGCGGTCCTCGACGCCCTGGAGGCCATTTGACGGTGCCGCCGCCAGGCGTCATCCTGTCCTGACCCTAGTCGGGTTCGCCCCCATGGCGCATCGGCCACCCCTGCCCCGGCGCTGGTATCTCTACAGCGTCGTCGCCTTCCTCGCCCCGCCGGTATTGCTCCAGCTGATCCCGGCCGAGGACGTCCCGCACCGCGACCTGGTCTGGCTGGTGACGCTGGTGCCGGCGTACCTGCTGTCGCTGCAATACGGCATGCGGGGCGCGGCGGCCGGGCTCGTCATGGGCACGGTCCTGTTCACGGCCATCCAGTTCCTCGTGGCGGCGAACCTCGATCCCGAGGACTGGCGGGTGACGGTGCCGATCTACATCGCCTACTCGGCGATCGCGATCTCGGTCGGGTGGCTGTCGGAGCAGCTGCACCTGTTCTACGAGCGCGCGATCCAGGGGGAGCGCGCCGCGGTGATCGGGCAGCTCGCCATCGCGATCCGGCACGAGGTGAACAACGCGCTGGCCACGCTGCTGGCCGAAGCGCAGCTGGTGGAGGGCAGCGGGCGGATCGAGCACCCGGAAGATCGCGAGGCGCTGCACCACATCGGCGACATGGCGAAGCGCATCCGGGACTCGGTGGAGAAGCTCACCCGGCTGGCCGACGCCCCGGTGAAGGACTACGTCACGGGCGTCCAGATGGTGGTCATCGAGAAGGCGCGGACCGGGCGCTGAGGCTCAGAGCACGGCGTCCAGCACGACGTAGGTCACCAGCGCGATGAACCCGGAAGCCGGGATCGTGGCGACCCAGGCCCACACGATCCGCCCCGCCACGCCCCAGCGCACGGCCGAGACCCGGTGGGCCGTGCCCACGCCCGCGATGGCCCCCGTGATGGTGTGCGTGGTGCTCACCGGGACGCCCAGGCTCGAGGCCAGGAACAGCGTGAGCGCGCCGCTGGTCTCGGCGCAGAATCCCCCGAACGGTCTGAGCTTGGTGATCCGCTGGCCCATGGTCTTCACGATGCGCCAGCCGCCGGCCAGCGTGCCGAGCCCGATCGCGGCGTGTGCCGACAGCACGACCCAGGTCGGAATGTGGTCCGCGGTGGTGAGGTGGAACGCCTGGATCGGGAACCCGGCGAACAGCGCCTGGCTCGACACCAGCAGCGCCACGATGATGCCCATGGTCTTCTGGGCGTCGTTGGTGCCGTGTCCCAGGGAGTATGCCGCCGCCGAGACCAGCTGGAGCACGCGGAACGCGCGGTCCACCCGGCGCGGCAGGGCCCGGCGCAGCAGCCACGAGAGGGCGACGGTGAGCGCGAGCGCCATCAGCAGGCCCAGCAGGGGCGCCACCACGATGAAGACCAGCGTCTTGATCCACCCCGACGCGATGATCGCCGAGGTGCCGGCGCGGGCCACGGCCGCGCCCGCGTAGCCGCCCACCAGCGCGTGGGAGGAGGACGTGGGCAGTCCCCACCACCACGTGATCAGGTCCCAGATGATGGCGCCGGCCAGCGCCGCCAGGATCACCGTGGCGTCCACCACGCTGAGGTCGATCATGCCCTTGCCGATGGTCTTGGCGATCGCCGTGCCGAACGTGAACGCGGCCACGAAGTTCCAGAAGGCCGCCCAGCCGACGGCCACGAACGGCGAGAGCACGCGGGTGGACACGACCGTGGCGATGGAATTCGCCGCGTCGTGAAAGCCGTTGATGAAATCGAAGATCAGGGCGATCAGGACGATCGCCAGCACGAACCAGACCGCGTCGGTCATCAGGCGTGCTTGAGCGTGATGGACTCGAGCACGTTGGCCACGTCCTCCGACTGGTCGAGCGTGCCCTCAAGCTTGTCGTACAGCTCCTTCCACTTGATGATCTCGAGGGCGTCCCGCTCCTTGGCGAACAGGTCGCCGAGCGACTCGTGGTAGATCGCGTCGCCCTCTTCCTCGAGCTTCTTGGCCTCGACGCAGTACTGCATCACGTCGTTGCCTTTCTTGAGCCGGGCCACGCCCTCCGCCAGCACGGCGACCATGCGCTCGATCACCTCGGTGAGCTGCTTGACGCCGGCGGGCGCCTCGCCGATGCCGAATATCTGCGCGCGCCGCGCGGTGCCGTCCATCGCGTCCATCACGTCGTCCAGGTCCGAGGCGAGCTTGTGGATGTCCTCGCGGTCGAGCGGCGTGATGAACGTCCGGTCCAGCCGGTTCACCACTTCGTGGGTCACCTGGTCGGCTTCGTGCTCCAGGCGCTTGATCGCGTCCACGTGCGGGGTGCGCCGCTCGGGCGGCGCCTCGAACAGCGCCCGCAGGTGGCGAGCGGCTTCCTTGTTCCGCTCGGCAACCTGGGCAAACAGGTCGAAGAATTCTTCTTCTCGCGGCAGGAGGCGCACGGTGTTCCTCGATGGGGATGGCGGCGGCAAAGATAGCCGGGCTCCCCGGGGGTTACTAGGTTAGCGCATGACCACCCCGCGTCAGGAAACCGAATTCGTCAGGGCCATCTCCCGGCTCGACGCCACGGCCATCGTCGTGGGCTCGATGATCGGATCGGGCATCTTCATCGTGTCGGGCGACATCACCCGCCAGGTCCAGGCCCCCGGGCTGCTGCTCGTCGTGTGGGCGACGGCCGGGATCGTGACCCTGATCGGCGCCGTCACCTACGGCGAGCTGGCCGGCATGTTCCCCAAGGCGGGCGGCCAGTACGTGTATCTGCGCGAAGCCATCTCCCCTCTGTTCGGCTTCCTGTACGGCTGGACCCTGTTCGCCGTCATCCAGACCGCCACCATCGCGGCCGTGGCGGTGGCGTTCGCCCGGTTCACCGCCGTCCTGGTCCCCGCGCTGAGCGAGGAGATCTTCCTCGGCGGCACCGTCGGCGGCTACCACCTGGGGCTGTCGTCCCAACGCCTGCTCGCGATCCTGTCCGTGGTCGCCCTCACCTGGATCAACGTGCGGGGCGTCC
This sequence comes from Gemmatimonadales bacterium, assembly GCA_050921735.1. Classification (GTDB taxonomy): domain Bacteria; phylum Gemmatimonadota; class Gemmatimonadetes; order Gemmatimonadales; family GWC2-71-9; genus DATLXT01. The sequence continues at coordinate 6,759 of JBOHSV010000446.1, forward strand.
GCACCGCGGCGTTCATCCAGACCACGCTCACCATCATCAAGACCGCGGCGCTCGCGGCGCTCATCCTGCTCGGCGTGACCATCGGCCGGAACGCCGCGGCCATCGCCGCCAACTTCGGCGCGGGCTTCTGGCCCGCGGGCGGCTTCACCTGGGCGCTGCTCCCCGTGATCGGCGCCGCGATGGTCGGGTCGCTGTTCTCGATGGACGCGTGGAACAACGTCGGGTTCGCGTCGGGCGAGCTGAAGGACCCGGTGCGCGACCTCCCGTTCGCCATGACGGTCGGCGTCCTGATCGTGACCGTGCTCTACGTGCTCGCCAACGTCGCCTACGTCAACGTGCTGCCGGCCGAGGTGATCGCCCGGACCTACACCGAGGGGCGCCCGCCGATCGGCACGGCGGCCCTGGAGCAGATGTTCGGCCGCACCGGTCTCCTGGCCATGGCCGGCGCGATCATGATCTCCACGTTCGGGTGCAACAACGGCCTGATCCTGTCGGGCGCGCGCGTGTACTACGCCATGGCGCGCGACGGCCTGTTCTTCCTCCCCAAAGCCGGCGACCTGCACCCCGCATATCGCACTCCGGCCCTCGCGCTCATCGTCCAGGCCGCGTGGACCAGCCTGCTGTGCTTGTCGGGCACCTACATCCAGCTGCTCGACTACATCATCATCGCCGCGGTCCTGTTCTACGGGCTTACGGTGGTGGGGCTGTTCGTTCTCCGGATCCGTCGGCCGGCGGCGCCCAGGCCGGTGCGCGCGCCCGGGTACCCGTGGCTGCCCGCGCTCTTCGTCGTCGCCACGGGGCTCATCTGCGTGAACCTGCTGATCCGCCGCCCGCTGTACTCCTGGCCCGGACTCATCATCGTCGCACTCGGCGTACCGGTGTACTACGCCTGGCGCCGGTTCACACGCGCTAAGGTCCAGCCTGGGGCGAAGTTGTAGGATCGGTTGCGGCGCTCGCGATCCGGTATATATTCGGCATGATACCCGAATAAACACCGAATATTCGGAGCGCCCGTGAACCCCGAACCCGTTCAGCTCCACCCTCCCGTTTCCCCAGTCGCCCCATCGACGCGCGAGCCGCCGTGCCCGGACTGCGGCTCCGCGGTGGCGCGCCAGTCCGGGTGCAGCGTGTGCCTGCGTTGCGGGTGGTCGCGGTGCGGGTGACGGCGGCCGGGCGGGCAGGCGGTATGACGGCAGGCTCGGCGGAACGAGCGAAGCGGAACGCGGGTCAGCTTCCGTTGGACCTTGCCGCCCTACCGCCTCACCGCCCTGCCGCCCTGCCCGTTCTCGACGAGCGTCTCCGCGGCACAAAGTTCGTGCCGCTCGAGCTTCGCTCGTTACTCAATCCGCCGGCGCAGACCGGGATGGATTTCTGGTCGGCCAACCCCTACGTCGGGTGCGAGTTCGGCTGCAGCTACTGCTACGCGCGTTACGCGCACCGCTACGTCGTGGAGCGCGCGCACGTTGCCGGGACGCTCGACGACGCCGAGTTCCGCGATTTCCGCGGCGCGCACGGGTGGGAGGCGTTCGAGAGTCGGATCTTCGTGAAGCAGGGCGCCCTGGCGGCTCTGGAGCGCGACCTGCGCCGGTACTCGCGGACCGCGGGAGCGCCGAACCGCCCAACCGCCCCCATCGTCATCGGCACCGCCACCGATCCTTACCAACCCGCCGAGCGGCGGTTTCGGTTGACACGGGCGATGCTCGAGCGGCTGGCCCGGTGCGAGGGGCTCTCGATCGGGATCATCACCAAGAGCCCCCTCGTGGCGCGGGACCGCGATGTTCTGCGCAGGCTGCAGGAGCGCAACGACCTCGAGGTGTACGTCTCGCTCATCACGGTGGACGCACCGCTCGTCAGGCGGCTCGAGGCCCGCTCCCCCGTTCCGGCGGCACGCCTCCGGGCCGTCCGGAAGCTCACCGGCGCGGGCGTGAACGCCGGCCTGATCGTGGCGCCGGTCCTCCCGGGGATCACGGACGACGTGTCCCACCTGGAAGCGCTCTTCCAGGCGGCCCGGGAGGCCGGCGCCCGGTTCATTCACGCGGGGCCGCTGCGGCTGTATCCCGCCGTGCGCGATCGTTTCCTGCCGGTGCTGGAGGAGCATTTCCCGCACCTGGCCGAGCGGTACCGGCGCGCGTACGCGCGCACGAGCGGCGCGCCGGCGGCTTACGCCCGCGCGCTGAGCCAGCGGATCAAGCGGCTGCAGGCGCGCTTCGGCTTTCCGGTCAACGAGGGAATGGTGGACCGCTACAAGACCAGGCTGCCGGCGCTCCAGGGGGAGTTACGGCTGTGAATCCTCGTCCAGGAAGAACCCAGGTTTCCCCGCACAGCGGCTCCGCCGCGAATTCCAGACGCCCGCGCACGAACGCGGTGAAGGGCAGCGGGGTGGCCACGGCGCTCGCCAGCGGGTAACCCGGTCCGGCCATCCCCGCGGGCCGGACGCGTGTGCACGCCTCGGCGTCGTTTGCCACGGTCGCCAGACCGCCGGCGCGGGTACGCGGGGGGCGCCGCTTCCTCCGGCCACTCCATCCAGTTCACGTTCACGGGGATGGTGCGGGCATCGGGCTCGCACGCGGCCAGGGGGGCCAAGAGCAGGACCAGCAGGTGGCGATGCATGGAGACTCTGCTATAGGACCCCGGCATGGGCCCTCACGTCACTCATCCCACATCTCCGCCACCGCCCGGATCGTCCCCGGCGCGTACCCCTCGGCGCGGTTGTTGGCGAGGATGAACGCCTCGAGCCGCCGCCGCTGCGCCTCCACCATGAGCCGCAGCAGATCGCGCCGCAGGTCGGGCAGCTCCTCCCGCACGTGGTCGTAGGGCTCGAACAACTTCACCGCGTCCGCATAGGCGCGCCCCGGCTTCAAGAGCGCCCGCGCCACGGTGAAGCGCGCGGGGAAGGTCCAGGGCAGGTCCAGCTGCGCGCCGATCGGCGGCATCTCGGTCCACGAATTGAACACGTGGGCCACACCGTGCTGGCGCAGCACCTCGCCGTGCAGGTCGATCAGGAGCTCCGGGTTCCGCAACTCGACGGCGTAGCGCAAGTCCCGCGGCAGCCGGGCCAGAAACTCGTGGAGCTGGTCGGCCCAGTCCGTCGGGTCGGGGAGGTCCTGCCCCCGCATCGCCTGAAACTCGAACACGAAGCAGCCCGCGTGCTCCTTGAACGCGCGCTCGTAGGGGCCGAGCACGTGGGTCTTGAACAGCTCGGCGTTCAGGAAATCCGGGTTGCGCATGCCGGCGAGCGGCCCCCAGCGCCGGTCCTGCGAGAGCCGCTTGGCGGTGATGCGGTCCCAGACCTTGCTGACGCAGGGAAACCCGGGCGGCAAGGCGCTGGCGTAGGCCCGGAGCGCGTCTTCCGACGGCGGCTCGTAGAACGCGCTGTCGATGCCGACGGTGCGGAACAGCGGATAGCGCGCATACTCCTCCAGCCGGCGGGCGGGCTGGGGGCCACGGTACGCGCGGTGGTACACCTCGCCCGCCCACCCGTCGTACGTCCAGGTGGACGTCCCGAACCGGATCCCGGGCGGCAGCCGGCCCGCCAGCGCCTCGAGCTCCCCACGGGCGGGCCCCGGGGGTTGCTCGCCGAACAAGCTGGGCTGGGAAGAGGGCATGGCGCGGTAAAGATACGGGCCTAGCCAAGCGCGCGGGTCGGTGCAGTTTTGCACGCACCGATCTCGAGCCGCCACCCATGCCCAGACCCTTCGCCGTCGTCGCCGCGGCGGTCGCGGTTGCCGGCACCGCCGCCCACGCGCAGGAGCCGCCGCGCTCCCACCCCGACACCACGTGGTACACCGTCCAGGGCCAGCGCCACGGCGTGAGCTTCTTCCGGCGCCACCGGCACGCCCAGGTGGAGTACGACGCGGGCGACGCCCTGACGTTCGACCGGTACCACACGGTGGACGTGATGGATGCGTGGCTCCGCCGCTGGGCCGAGCGCCATCCCGACCTGGTGGACCTGTACGAGGTCGGCACGAGCTTCGAGGGCCGGCCCATCCTCCAGGTGACGCTCACCAGCAAGAAGACCGGCCCGGCGCTCGAGAAGCCCGCGGCCTTCTTCGAGGGCGGGCGCCATTCGGGCGAGATCACGGGCTCGGAGTCCGTGCTGTGGCTGATCCGGCACCTGCTCGCGCGGTACGGCCGGGACGCCCGGATCACCGAGCTGCTCGACACCAAAGCGATCCACCTCCGGCCGCAGAACAACCCCGACGGGTCGAACCTGTATCTCCACACCGCGCAGCGGAACCGCAGCACCGTGCGCCCGCACGACTCCGACCGCGACGGCCTGGTGGACGAGGACCCGGAAGAGGACCTGGAGGGCGACGGCGTGATCTACGAGCTGCGCCGGCGGGTGCGGGCGGGAGAGGAAGCGAAGGGGAACGCGACGCCGCGCGAGGCGCCCACCGTGCGGATCGTCACGCCGGCGACCCGCGACAAGGTCATCGCCGCGGGCTGGACGCGGCCGGGGGAGCGGAAGGCGGTGACGTTCGAGGTGCGGACCTACGGCGTGGCGGGCGTGCGGGGAACGGTGCACGTGATGTCGACGCGCGGGGGTCTCGTGAAGGTCCCGCTGACGCTGGGCCGGCCCTAGCGCCGGGCGAGGTACGCCCGCACCAGCGGGGCCGGTCGCTCGCGCACGAGCGCCGTCTTGAGCGCCGAAGCCGCCGCCGGATCGACTTCCGTCAGGAACCGCCCCCCCCTCCCCTCCCCCTCGCGCACCGCCACCGGCACGCCGTCGCGGTAGAGGACCCGGTTCGCGGTGAGCGACGGCACCGGGTCACCCGGTGTGATGATTCCGACCAGGTTCAGGGGATCCGCGCCGCTCACGGCGACGAGCTCGCCGGCGCACGGCGCCCGGCGCACGCTCCTCAGCAGCCCCACCGCTTCGGGGAGCGCGTACTGCTCGCCCGAGAAGCCGCCCACGAAGCGGCCGCCGCGCACGTCGCCGCGCGCCTCCAGACGCCGGTACACTCTGAGGAGGTCGCGCCAGGGCGCGAGCAGCCCCTCCCGCGCGATCACCCGCCGGAACACCACGCCCCAGCGCCGCAGCAGCTGCCACGCGAGCGCCTCCACCAGCAGGTCGCGCCCCGCGAGCGACGCGGGCCGTACGCGGGACCAGCGGCCCGCCGTGTCTACCC
>JBOHSV010000447.1:0-6074 GCA_050921735.1 Gemmatimonadales bacterium
CCGCCGCGGCGGCCCGTCGCCTCGTGCTCAAGGCCGTGCGCGTCCGCGGAACCGAGCTGCGGTTCCTCGAGCGCGGGGCTGGCATTCCGGTCGTCTTCGTGCACGGGAGTCTCGGCACGTTCGACACCTGGCGCCAGCAGGTGGACACGTTCGCGCGGCACTTCCGCGTCATCACCTATAGCCGGCGCTCTCACCCACCGAACCCCGCCCCGGCGGGGAGTCAGCCGTATTCGCTCGCCCTCCACGCCGAGGACCTGATCGCGTTCGTCGAGACGCTGGGCCTCGAACGCGTTCATCTAGTCGGGACTTCTTACGGAGCCTTCGTCGCCCTCCGCGTCACGGTCGACCGCCCAGACCTCGTGCGGTCCCTCGTTCTCGCCGAGCCCCCGATCCTCCCCTGGCTCGGCCGGACCCCCGAGGGGGACTCGCTGCGCCGGGCGTTCGAGGCGGCGGCGCTCGTGCCGGCGCGCCGGGCGTTCGCGCGCGGGGACTCGACCGACGCCCTGCGCCGGTTCGTCGACGGGGTCATGGGGCAGTCCGGCTGGTTCGACGGCCGACCCGCCGAGATGCGCGCCGCGCTGCTCCGGCTCGCGCTCGAGTTCAGCCTGGAGATGCGCGCCGATCCGGCGGTCTACCTCCCGGCGCTCGACTGCCCGGACGTGGGGCGGATCCGGAACTCCGTGCTGCTGGTGACCGGCCAGCGCAGCGCCCGCATGTTCCACATCATCACCGACGAGCTCGCCCGGTGCCTGCGGAACGAAGACATGGCGACGGTGCCCGGCGCGGGTCACGCCATGCACGCCGACCAGCCCGCGTACTACAACGCCGTGGTGCTGCGGTTTCTGCTGCGCAATTAGCGTAGTGCTGGCGAAGGGGCATCTCCACCCGTTGTTCCCTCGGTCCACGTCCGCGAACGCGTTCTCCGGATCGATCTCCACCCGCGTAACTTCGGGGCGCCCGGCGACTCGCACCGTGTGCCGCCGAGCTGCCGCAAGCCACACCTCGGCACCAGGCTGCGGTCCTCGATCACGATCTCGGTCGAGTCGCCCGTCGGCCGCACGGCGGCGACCGCCTGGTCGAGCGTCCAGGTCTCGTACCACCACGACCGCCAGAACCAGTCGAGGTCCCGGCCCGCCACGTCCTCGAACGTGTTCCAGAAGTCGAACGGCGACGGATGCTTGTTCAGCCAGCGGCGGCCGTAACTCGCGGTAGGCGCGACGGGAACGGTGCACATCGGCTGCGGCCACGAGCCGGCGGCCGACGAGCTGACCTTCGGGCCGTTCACCGTCACCGTGCAGTAGCCCGGGGCCTCGGCGTTGGCGGACCCCGGGGGACCGCCCCGGGGTCGCGCACTCGCTCTATATTCCCGCCCCATGAACCGGATCCGGGGGAAGCGCGCCCTCGTCACCGGGGCGTCGTCCGGGATCGGCACGGCGTGCGCCCGACGGTTCGCGGCCGAGGGCGCCGCGCTCGTGCTGTGGGCCCGACGGCTGGAGCGGCTCGAGGCGCTGGCCGGCGACCTGCGCAGAGCGCATGGCGTCGAAGTGCGGGTCGCCCCGGTGGACGTGCGGGATCGCGCCGCCGTCACGCGCGCCACCGAGGCGCTGGTGAGTCGCGGCCAGGTGCCCGACGTGCTGATCAACAACGCCGGGCTCGCCGCGGGGCTCGCGAAGGTTCACGAAGGCGATCCCGACGACTGGGATCGCATGATCGACACCAACGTGACCGGCCTGCTCAACGTTACCCGGGCGATCCTGCCGCACATGGTGGCCCGGAACAGCGGGCACGTCGTAAACCTCGGGAGCATCGCGGGGCACTGGACGTACCCCATGGGGAACGTCTACAACGCCACCAAGTTCGCCGTGCGGGCGCTCACCGAGGGGATGAACCTCGACCTCGCCGGCACCGACGTGCGCATCTCGAGCGTAGACCCGGGTCTCGTGGAGACCGAGTTCAGCGAAGTGCGGTTTCACGGCGACAAGGAGCGGGCCAAGCAGACCTACCGCAGCCTGACCGCGCTCTCGGCGGACGACATCGCCGACATCGTCGCGTACGTCGTGAACCTGCCGCCGCACGTGAACGTGCTCGACGTCGTGGTCATGCCCACCGCTCAGCGCGGCGTGAGCGTCGTGCACCGGCGCGAGAGCTGAGCCGGCACATGCCGCTCGATCCGAACCGGGCCCCCGCCCTCAAGTCCCCCGAGTTCGGTCTCGCGGTGGGCTACGTGTTCGGCCGCCACCTGCTCGGCATGCAGGACCTGCACTACGGCTTCTGGCCCGACGACTTGCCCCTCGAGATGCAGAACCTGGCCCGGGCCCAGGCGGCCTACACGGAGTTCCTGATTTCGCATATCCCGGACGGCGTGCGCGCGGTGCTGGACGTCGGGTGCGGCGTGGGGACGACGGCCCGGAACCTGGTCGAGCGCGGCTACCGGGTGGACGCGGTGTCGCCCAACCCGTTTCTCACGACGGTCGCGCGGGAGGCGCTGGGCGACCGGGCGACCGTGTTCGAGGGCCGGTTCGAAGACCTGGACACGGACCGGCGCTACGACCTGCTGCTGTTCAGCGAGAGCTTCCTGTTTATTAACCCGGACCGCGCCCTCCCGCAGGCCGAGCGCTTCCTCACGCCGGGCGGGCACCTGCTGATCACGGACATCTTCCGGGTGCCGGCCGAGGGGAAGAGCCCCATCGGCGGAGGTCATCACCTCCCGGTGTTCCGGGAGCTGATGGCGCGCTCGCGCTTCGAGCTGGTCCGCGACGTCGACATGACGGAGCGTATCGCGCCCACGTTCGACCTGCTCGATCGCACGTACGGCCGTGCCATCCGGCCGGCCTACGACCTGATCGCGGCCCGCCTGCACGCGAGCCACCCGTGGCTCATGCGGGCGGTGCGCTGGCTGTGGCGCAAGAAGCTCACGCGCCTGGAGGCGAAGCACTTCAGCGGCCGCCGCAACGCGGCGAATTTCGCGAAGTACAAGTCCTACCGACTGCTCCTGTACCGTCGCCGCGCCTAGTTGCCGTCCCCCGCCGCCGAGGGCGCCCGCGCGGCGGTGGCCCGCGCGAGATACAGCCCGTTGAAGAAGAGCTTGAAGGTCCCGTGCGGCTGGCCGCGGAACAGGATCTCGGGACCGAACAGGAAGAGCTTGCCCCGGCCCACGTCGGCTTCCGCCGCCGCGACGCCGTCCTTGAGCCGGTCCTGGCCCCACGCCCAGCCGCTCCGCAGCGGGGCGTCGGTGGCGAACCACGCTACGGGGCGCACGCCCCGGCGCGCCGCGTCCGCCGGCAACCGCAGCACCGGGCTGTTGTCGAAGAACACGTCGGCCCGTGGGGCCATGCCGTAGGCGACCGGACGGGCATTGTCGACGCTCACCTCGAGCACCGATCCCGGGATGTAGTACGTGGCGCGGTCGAGCGGGCGGTCGCGCGCGTCGACCAGATGGTTGGCCACCGGCAGGTCGAGATGTCGGGCCAGCGCCACCGAGCTGCCGATCGTGACGATCGTGCCGCCGTTCTCGAGGAACCGGCGAAGCTGCGGCACCGTCTGCTCCACGGTCACGCGGCCGAGCCGGGGCCGGAACTCGGCGGGGATGCGGTCGGGATCGGGCTGGCCGCCGAATCCACGGTCGCGCTCCGACTCGGGGATCGCGCCGTCCGGGAATACGAGGACGTCGAAGCGCGGCGCGAGATTCCCGGCGTCGAGCACCTGCGGAAAGACGAGCTCGTACGGGAACTCGAACTGCTCCAGCAGCCAGCGGGTCCAGCCGGAGGGCATGGAGCCTCCATACCGGTCCCACAGGCCGATGCGGACGGGGTGGACGCGAAGGGCAGTCGCGGCGGGCGGGGTGGCGACGCCTTCGAAGCTCACGCCGAGCTCCACAGCGAACCGTTGCAGGAGCGGCGCGACGCCGCTCGCGGCGGGGATGTAGATCGTGCCGGCGGCGTGCGGTTTCCCGTTGGCCTGCACGGGCTCGGTGAGCCAGTACACCTCGTGCTTCGCGGCCAGCAGGCGATTGGTGGTGGTGACCGCGTCGTTGTACGCGTGGCTCAACAGGAACCCGGCCGCGCCGTCTGCCTGCGTCACGACGCCGGCCGGCGGCTCGGCGAGCCCGTCGATGCGCTCGAACGGACCGTCGAAGCCCTCGAGGACCCGGTCGACGGTGATCCCCATCTGGTAGGCGAGGGTCCACCCGGCGTTGTCGTACGGCGGGATCGGGGGGCCGCCGGCGTACTGGAAGTCGTTGGGATGGTCCTGCGGCTCGAACATGTCGAGCACGTGGGGGCGGAACGGCTGCGCCGTCTTGACGACGTAGGAGCCCGCGGGGTACGGCTTTCCCGCGACGGTGAAGTCCTGCGTGGCGCGATGCACGGCGACGCCGTTCTTGAGCAGCGCGTTCACGAACTTCGTGGCCGTCGGGAGGTCGGGCTGGTCGGCCGGAATGACGTACCCGCGGGGATCGCGCCGCGCGGGATCGCGCAGCACCGCGAAGTACCGTGCGGGCACGCCGCGCGACCGCCCGCGTCCGTCTTCCGCGGCCCGCGCGCTGTCGCGCTCCAACGCGACACGCAGCGCCGCGATGTCGTCCGGCGTGGTGGTCCAGTGATCCCGCGATCCGCGCTCGATCGAGTTCCGCCCCATCCGGTAGATGTTGTACAGCAGGGTCTCGCGGTAGCGCGACGCGTAGTCCAGCACCGCCCGGTTAGCCGTGATCGAATAGTCGACCGACTGGCGGAAGTGCCACCGTTGCGGCGCGATCGGGAACGGCAGGTCGCCGCTCGCGAGCTGGCGGTCGGGCAGCAGGGGAATCTCGATGGGCGTCGGGTTGCCGATGGTCTCGGTCAGCAGGCCGATCTGGTTGTGGAAGTAGGTCGTGGTCCGCAGGCCGCCGTTCCACCAGGTGGAGTAGCTCGCGCCGCGGCGCATGGTGGTGCCGGGCTTCCCCTCCGCCACGAAGCGCCCGTGCATCGCCGCGCCGACTGCGTCGATCCCGAGCGGCACCAGCGGGTCGTAGTTGTAGTTGAACGGATCGCGGAACGGTGGGGCGAACAGCACCGTGCCGGCGGGGCCCGTCTGGTGATGGTTGTAGACGATCTGCGGGAACCACTCGCGGAACAGGACCCGCGTCATGTTCCGGGTCTCGGGCTGGTTCACCATGTAGAAGTCGCGGTTGTTGTCGTGCCCGATGTACTTCTGGTAGAGCCGCGGGATGTTCGAGCTGGAGCGCTCGAGGGTGTCCGGCTCCCGCATGTACCAGCTCGAGACCAGCTCCATGCCGTCGGGATTGGCGTGCAGAGCGAGCAGGATGACATCGTCGAGCATGCGGCGCGTCTCGGGGTCATCGCGGCTCACCATCTGATAGACCAGCTCCATGAGCTGGTGCGCGCCCAGCACCTCGGTGGCGTGCAGTCCGCCGTCGATCCACACGACGGCCTTCCCCTCGGCCGCGAGGCGGCGCGCCTCCGCGTCGCTCAACCCCTCGGCGAGCGCCAGCCGGCGCGCGATCTCCTGGTAGCGCGCGAGGTTCCGGTGATTCGCGGGACTCGTGACGATCGCCATGAGCTGCGGCCGCCCTTCGGCCGTCTTCCCGATCTCGCGCACGATGACTCGGTCGGACTGCCGGTCGAGCAGCCTCCAGTACGCCTGCAGCTGGGTGTAGGTGGCCAGGCGGTAGTCGTCGCCGATGGCGAACCCGAATTGCTCCTTCGGGGTCGTGATGCGCGACTGCGCGGCGGACGTGACGGCCAGCACGAGCAGCAGCGCGGCGCCGGCGAGGGCGCGAGCGGTACGCTGGGCAACGGACGTGATCGGCATGGCGACGGTGCCTCGGTGTCGGTTGGTCGGGTAGGTACGCGGGGCGGGTGGTGCCGCCACCCAACACTACCGGCTGGGGGGCGGGTCGGCTAGGGCGGCCGCGGCGGGCTCTCCCAGGCGGATCTCGCGCGCGGTGAGGAGTGCATCCTGCTCGCGTGCGTCCACCGCCAGCTCGATGCGGTAGCGGCCCGGTCCGAGCGACGACAAGTCGAGCAGGAGCGCGCGCGCCGCGACGGGGCCCGCGACGCGCGGCGCCTCGTGCCAGT
>JBOHSV010000448.1:0-1677 GCA_050921735.1 Gemmatimonadales bacterium
GCCCGGCCGGCCGCGAGCGCGGCCCCGCGCCGGCCCGCCCGGGCGGCAACGTCGACTCCCTGCTCCAGTCGCTGACCCCGCGCCAGAAGATCGCCCAGCTCGTCACCCCGTGGTTCAGCGGCGCCTACATGGCGTTCGACGACTCGCTGTTCCAGGTCGCCGCCCGCTGGGTCGATTCGCTGGAGGTGGGCGGGATCTACGTGTCGGTCGGGTCCCCGCACGACATCGCCGCCAAGCTCAACGCGCTCCAGGCCCGGTCCCGCCTGCCCTTGCTGGTCTCCTCGGATCTCGAGTGGGGCGCGGGCATGCGGCTCTCGGGCGGCACCACGTTCCCGCACGTAATGGCCGCGGGCGCCACCGGCGACCCGCGCGATGCCTATGCCATCGGCCGTGCCGCGGCGCTGGAAGGCCGCGCCGTGGGCATCCACGTGAATTTCGCACCCGCCGCCGACCTGAACAACAACCCGCAGAACCCCGTGATCAATACCCGCTCGTTCGGCGAAGACCCGGCGCTCGTGTCCCGGCTGGTGCGGGCCTACGTGCAGGGTCTCAAGGATCACGGGATGCTCGCCACCCTCAAGCACTTCCCCGGACACGGCGATACCGAGGTGGACTCGCACATCGGGCTCCCGGTCATCCGGACCGGCTACGCGCGCCTCGACTCGCTCGAGCTGATCCCGTTTCGGGCGGGGATCGACGCCGGCGCCGACATCGTGATGAGCGCGCACATCGCCCTGCCGCGGGTAACGGGGTCGGACGAGCCTGGTACCCTCTCGGCGGCGGTTCTAACCGGCCTGCTGCGCGACTCGCTCGGATTCCGCGGGCTCGTCGTCACGGACGCGCTCGACATGGGCGCGATCGTGAAACAGTACGGCGCCGGCGAGGCCGCCGTGCGGGCCTTCCTCGCCGGGTCGGACATCCTGCTGATGCCCGCCGATCCGGACTCCGCCATCGCCGCCATGGCCGCCGCCGTCGCCGCCGGCCGCGTACCCGCGGCGCGGCTCGACGCGTCGGTGCGGCGCATCCTCGAAATCAAGCGCGATCTCGGTCTGTTCCGCGACCGCTTCGTCCCGCTCGCCCGCATCATGCGCGCCGTGGGCGGCCGGGACCTGCAGCGGCAGGCCGAGGATCTCGCGGTGCGCGCCCTGACGCTGGTGCGCGACAGCACCGGCGTCCTCGCCTCCTGGCGCGACACCCGCGGCCGCCTCGCCCTCGTCGTCTACGCCGACGAGCTGAATTCCGGGGCCGGTCAGCACCTCGCGCAGCAGCTGCGGGCGGGCGGCGACACGGTCAGCTTCTTCCGGCTCTGGCCCATGTCCGGCCCCCTGTCGTATGACTCCGCCCGCGCGGTGATCGCGCGCGAGCCGCGCGCCGCCTTCGTGGCCAACGTGCGGCCCTTGTCGGGGCGCGGGTACATCGCGCTCCCCGACTCGCTGGCCCGGCTCATCATGGCCACGGACTCCGCCAAGACGACCGTCCTCGTGTCGCTCGGCAGTCCGTACCTGCTGAACCAGACGCCCACGGTCCGGTCGTACCTCATCGCGTGGAGCGGGGCCCGCGTCTCCGAGCGCGCCGTCGCCCTGGCGCTCCAGGGACGGGTGCCGATCACCGGCCGGCTGCCGGTCCGCCTGCCGTCGGGCTACGCCGTCGGACACGGGATCGTGCTGGGCGACACGG
>JBOHSV010000449.1:0-5176 GCA_050921735.1 Gemmatimonadales bacterium
CCCCCGCCCCCCGCGTCCATCACGTTCACACGGACGGCCGCCACGCCTGCCACCGCCTGCACCCGCTTGCGCACCTCGCGCGCGAGGCTCGCGGGATCGTCGCGGGTCAGCAGGAATGTGAGCGACACGTTCCCCGCGTCATCCACTTCGAGATCCTTGACCATGCCCGCCGCCATGACGTCGCTCGCCGTCCTGGGATTCTGCAGCGCGGCGAGCGCGTTCTCGATGCGGGTCTGGAGGTCGTCCACGGGTGTCACGCGCGGAATGTACGGGGAGGCAGGCGCGCGGGTCAACGCGCCGCGCGAGGTACGCGCCTCTGGCGCGCCTCGGCCGGCCGCGCATCTTTTCGCCCGGCATGACCCTCGACCGCCGCGAGTTCCTCAAGCGCGCCGCCGCGCAGGCGGGCCTCCTCATCGCCGGCTCGGCCTGCGCCACGACGGGAGTCGGGGGCGCGGGCACGGCGCCGCGGCTCGGCCGGCGCCGCCCGGACGTCGTAGTCGTGGGTGCGGGCGCGTTCGGCGGCTGGACCGCCTGGTACCTGCGCCAGATGGGCGCCCGCGTGGCCCTGGTCGACGCGTGGGGCCCGGGCAACTCCCGCGCCACCTCGGGCGACGAGACCCGCGGCGTCCGCTCGTCGTACGGCGACCGGGACCTGTGGATCCGCTGGGCCAACGAGGCCATGGTCCGCTGGAAGCGCTGGGACGAGGAATGGTCCGAGCGGCTCCGCCTGCGCCTCTGCTTCACCACCGGCGACCTGATCCTGCGCCCTGGGCCCGAGCCCTGGCTCACCGATACCCTGGCCAACTGGCAACGGCTTCGCGTGCCCCACGAGGTGCTGTCGCTCGATGAAGTTGCCTACCGCTTTCCCCAGATCAGCGTCGAAGGGATGTCACTTGCGGCGTATGAGCCGAACGCGGGCGTGGTGCGCGCCCGGCGCGTGTGCGAAACCGTGGCGGGCATGTTTCGGGCCCGGGGCGGCGAGATCGTGATCGCGCGCGCCGCGTTGGGCGAACGCGCCGGCGGGCGCCTGCGCGACCTCGCGCTCTCGTCCGGCGAGCGGCTGGGCGCCCAGACGTTCGTGTTCGCCTGCGGTCCCTGGCTGGCCAAGATGCTCCCCGATGCGATGGCCGACAAGCTGCGGACCCCGCTCGGCCAGGTGTTCTACTTCGGCACCCCGCCGGACGACGACCGCTGGGTCTTCCCGCACATGCCGAGCTGGAACGTGCCCGGTGTCACCGGCTGGCCCGCCCTGCCGCCCGACCACCGCGGCTTCCGCGTGCGGACGGGGGGGCGCCGGCAGGGGACGGGGCCGCCGCCGCCCGAAGCCACGGACCCCGACCTGTCGGAGCGCTGGGTGCTGCCGGAGAGCGTGGACCGCGCGGTGGAGTTCCTGTGCCACCGCTTTCCCGCGCTGCGCGACGCCCCCGTCATCGAAACGCGCGCCTGCCACTACGAGCTGTCGGTGAACCGGAACTTCATCGTGGACCGCCACCCCGGTCTCGACAACGTGTGGATCGCGGGCGGCGGTAACGCCGAAGGCTTCAAGTTCGGCCCGGTGATCGGCGAGTACGTGGCGCGCCGCGTGCTGGGGAAGGAAACCGATCCGGCGCTGGCCGAGGAATTCCGGCTGCCCACCGAGACGTTTCAGCCGACGTCGACCGGATTCCGTGACGAGGATGACGCCGGCTTCGGGGTTACGCTCTAGTTTTTTCCCACCCTGAAGGGTGGGCTCGGCGATACGCCGCCCTAAAGGGCATGCTGTTACCGCACCCGCACGAACTTCTGAACCCGTTTGTAGATGTCCACCTCGCTCGCGTACACGCTCCCCTTCGAGTCTACCGCCACGTTGTGCACCCAGCCGAACTGGCCGGCCCAGCGCCCGCCGCGCCCGAAACTCCCCACCACGCGCAGATCCGCCCGCCGAAGGATCCATACCTTCATATTCGTGCCGTCGGGGACATAGACGAACGCCTCCGCGGGGTCGCGAGAGAACGCGATATCCCACACCGAGCCCATGGCGAGCGTGCGCGGCGCCACCATGGCTTCTGTCACGAAGGCACCGCCCTTCGTGAAGACCTGGATGCGGTTGTTCACACGGTCGGCGACGTACACGAGGCCGTCGCGCGAGACGCGCACCGCATGCACCGGAGTGCGAAACTGGCGGGCGCGCGGCGCGGCGGGATCGTAGGGGCCGGGGTCGGCGTCCACGGGCGGGCGCCCGTACGCGCCCCAATGCCGTCTGTACCGCCCCGTCCGCGCGTCGAACACGATCACGCGCCGATTGCGGTAGCCGTCCGCGATGTAGACTTCGCCGGCCTCGGCGTCCACTTCGATCCCGGCGGGCTGGCCCAGCAGTAGCGTGTCGTTCGAGCCGCCGGTCCGCCCCGAATCGCCGATCTGGAGCAGGAACTTGCCCTCGCGCGTGAACTTGAGGACCTGGTGATCGTCGCGCCCATTGCTCCCGATCCACACGCCGCCTCCGCGGTCCACGTGGATCGTGTGCTCGCTCGCGGGCCAATCGTAGCCCTCGCCCGGCCCGCCCCACGCCCGCACCACGTGGCCCGCCGTGTCGAACTCGATGACCGGCGGGGCCGGGACGCAGCACTCGGCCAGCGGCGGCGTCTGCGCCGCCCCCCCCTCGCGCGCCGTGATGGTGGAAGGCCGGTGCAGGATCCACACGTGATCGTTCGCGTCCACCGCGACGCCGGACACCTGGCCGATGATCCAGTTGTTGGGCAGCTCCCTGGGCCAGGACGGATCGACCCGGTGCACCGGCACGTCCTGGGCCGGAGCGGGGGCGGCAGCCGCGACCATGAGCAGGAGCGCGGCCGGTCTCATGGCCGCCCCGGCTCGGGCATGGGGACGATCCGGTTGCGCAACAGGCCGAGCTGCTCGATCTCCACTTCGACCACGTCGCCCGGCTTCACCGTGTTGTCCTTCCCGGGCATGGTGGGGTAGGTCCCCGTGTAGATCAGGTCGCCGGGCAGGAGCGTGACGTAGCGGCTGATGTAGCTCACGAGCTGCGCCGGTGTGTTGAGTAGTTGGCTGGTCCGCCCGGTGGCGACGGTGTCGCCGTTGACGCGAATCGTCACGCCCAGGTCGCCGTAGTCGAGGCCGGTGACGATCGCCGGGCCGAGCGCCGCCCAGGTGTCCATGGCCTTGGAGATCAGGCGCGTGGGCTCGCCGGTGCCCCGCCGCTCGCCGTACCAAGTGTTCTCGCTGAAGTCGTTGCCCGTGGCGACGCCGAAGATGTAGCCCGGCGCGTCCTCGACGGAGACGTGGCGCCCGGGGCGGCCGATCACGAGGACCAGCTCGCCTTCCCAGTCGAGGTTCCGCGCCTCCGGCGGGTGCTCGACCGAGTCGCCGGGGCCCACGATGCTGGTGGGCAGCTTGGCGAAGAAGCGCGGATGGGGCACGGCCTGCTCGCGGCCCGGGCGCCGCGTGTTGATCGCCACGCCGAGCACCTTGCTCACGCTGCGGGGATCGATGGGTGCGAGCAGGCGCACCGTGGCGAGCCGGAACGTCCGTCCCGTGGGGCGGGGCGACGCGAACAGGTCGCCGTCGAGCGCGCGGATGGTCTCGCCTTCGAGGACGCCGTACGCGGTGTCGGCGCCGGCGGCGAACCGCACGTAGCGGGTCTGGGCGGAAAGGGCGGGGCCGGCGGCAAGGACGGCAAGGACGGAAACCAGGGGGACTCTCATTTCTCCTCCGGCAGGGCCAGCGCCACCAGCTCGGCGGGGACGTCCGCGCTCGCGACCGCGACCACGATGTACTGGCGCCCGCCGTGCCGGAACGTGATCGGCGCCGCGTTCGTAGGTGCCGGCAGCGGGATCTCGGCGATCTCGCGGCCCGTGCGCTTGTCCACCGCGTGGAACAGCGGGGCGCCGCCCCGGCCTTCGCCGTAGAACAGCAGGGTCTTCGTGACCAGCACGTTGGCGTGGGCGTACTTGCCGGTGCGCCCGACGGTCACGCCGCGCAGCGCCGGGTGATTCTTGACCGCGTCCGGCGTGTCGCCGTTGGGGATCATCCAGAGGTGCGCGCCGGTGTTGAGGTCGATGGCTGTGATGCGGCCGTACGGCGGCTTGAACAGCGGCAGGCCCCGGACGCTGCGCCCGCCCCCGCCCGGGCCCAGCGACACGTAGCGCATCTCGGACCGCTCCGGGTCGTGCTCGAGCGCGATCCGGCTCACCCCGCCCTGCGAGGCGACGTACAGGATGCCGGTCTCGGGATCCACCGCCGCCCCGCCCATGATGTTCACGCCGCCGTTGGCCCCGGGCGCCTGGAACGTGCAGCTCGTGCCGTCCGGCGCGTTCACCACCGACACCGGCGTGTACAGCGGCCCCGTGCGGCAGTCTTTCGCGATCTCCAGCGCCTCGCGCCGCAGCTCCGGCGTGAAGTCAATCAGGTCGTCGGCCGTCACGCCCTGACGCTCGTACGGTCCGGGCCGCGTGGGGAACGGCTGCGTGGGCGAGGTCCATTCGCCCGGCGTGTCGGACAGGGGGACCGGCCGCTCTGCGATGGGCCAGATCGGCTCGCCCGTGACCCGGTCGAACACGTAGGCGAAGCCCTGCTTCGTGGTCTGCACGACGAGCCGCCGGCGCCGCCCGTTCACCGTGACGTCCACCAGGTTCGGCGCGGTGGGCGTGTCGTAGTCCCAGATGTCGTGGTGGATCATCTGGAAGTGCCAGACCCGCCGCCCCGTCTTCACGTCCAGGGCCAGCACGCTCTCCGAGAACAGGTTCGCGCCCGGCCGGTGGCCGCCGTACCAGTCGTTGTGGGGATGGCCGACGGGGATGTACACGATGCCCAGCTCGGGATCGGCGGAGAACGGCGCCCACGCGTCGTTCTTGCCGGCCACCGTCCACGAGCCGTCCAGCCACGTGTCGTGGCCGACCTCGCCCGGCCGCGGCACCAGATTGAACACCCAGAGCTGCTTCCCCGTGCGCACGTCGAAGCCGCGAATGGTGCCGGGGAGGTTCTTCAGCCGCCGCGGATAGTAGCCCTGGAGCGCCGAGCTGCCGACCACGATCACATCGTGCACCACGATCGGTGGCGAGCTCGCGCCGATGGCGCCTTCGGCGGGATCGATCCCGGAGACGGTGCCGGGCCCGTCCGCCGCGGCGGCCGCGCGCACCGGGCCGTTGTCGCCGTTGGTCTGCATCGGCCCGGGCGCACC
>JBOHSV010000450.1:0-5204 GCA_050921735.1 Gemmatimonadales bacterium
GGGCACAGCAAGATGAACCGCGCGATCGTGCGGGAAGCCGTGTGGATGGTGCCCCGGCTCCGGCTGATGGCGTGGTTCGGCCGGATCTAGCCGGCCTCGCGGTCTACAAGATGACGGGGTCGGGGAACGACTTCGTCATGGTGGACGGGCGCATCGCCGGGCGGGATGCCTGGACCCCGACCGACATCACCGCCGTGTGCGCCCGCGGGACCGGTATCGGGGCCGACGGGCTCGTGATCGTGTCGCCCGGCTCCCAGCCCGGCTCCGCCCGCATGACCTACTTCAACAGCGACGGCTCGCCGGCCGCCATGTGCGGCAATGCCGCCCTGTGCGCCACCCGTTTGGCGGCGCGTCTCGGCATCGCTCCCGCCCAGGGAATGCGGCTCGAGACCGACGCGGGCGCTTACGACGCCCGCTGCGGGCCCCAGGACGGCCGCGCCGAGCTGCACCTCGGCCACGTGTCGGCGCCCGCGGCCGTGCCGGGCCTCAAGCTCGTGCGGCGTGAACGCCGGGCGGCCCTGGCCACCGTCGGGGTGCCGCATCTCGTCGTGTTGGTGGACGACGTCGACGCCATCGATCTCCTGGGTCGCGGGCGGGCCCTGCGGTTCGAGCCCGCGCTGGACGCGGCAGGCGCCAACGTGAACTTCGTGTCGCCATCGGACGATCCCCGGGCGTGGCGCCTGCGGACCTACGAACGAGGCGTCGAGGGGGAAACATTGGCCTGCGGGACAGGCTCAGTGGCGGCGTGCTGCGCCCTCCAGGAGTGGGGCCTCGCGGAGCTGCCGCTTACCATCCTCACGCGCAGCGGCCGGCGACTGGGAGTGCGTGCGACCAGGAACTCGGGTCAGGCGTACGTGGATGTCTGGTTGGAAGGGGAGGCGCGGCTAGTGTTCAGAGGCGTGCTGGCTTAGAAGAGTTTTGCACATTTCTACGTGCATCAACTTAACATAATATCTATTATACGAAGTACGTGTGTTGCCATACAGGCGTCATACAGGCGCGAGAGCTTAAGGAATCCCGGCCCCCGCCGTCAGCTCGCCGATCCGTACCCGAGCTTCCACAACCGGTCCGGTTTCGGGGAATTCATTCACAATCCGGCCGTAACTGGCCAGCGCCGCGGTGGTATCTCCCGCCGCCGTCCAGGCCCGCCCCGCATCGCTGAGGAACTGGGCCTCGAGAAACGGCCACTGCGCCACATCCGCGGCTTTCCGATACGCCTCGGCGGCATCACGCATGCGGCCCAGGTTCTCGTACGCCGCTCCCAGCAGTCCGTACGCCTGCGCCCGGTAGCGCGGGTCCGCGCCGGGCGCGAATTCCCGCAGGACGTTCACCGCCTGCTCGCTCTGCCCCTGGAGCAGCCGCACCTGGCCGAGGAGCAGTGTGGCTTCCTGCGCGGCGCGGGTGCCGGCGTAGTTCTCGGAGATCCGCGCGAATTCACTGGCGGCGAGCGGGAGGTTCTCGGAAGCCAGGGCGAACCGCGCCTGGTTCAGCTGGTCCTCGGCGCGGCGTTCCGCCTGCCGCCCGGACCAGACGTTCCAGACCACGAGGAGCGCGGCTAGCACGACGCCCAGGCCCAGGTATGTCGCGGCCCCCCGGTGACCCTTGATCCAGGTGATCGCGCGTGCGAGCGCGTCCTCACCCCGCGCCGCGGACTGTCGGGTTGCTTCGACGGAACTTGCCATAGTGCCCCTGGGGTGACTCGAACACCCGGCCAACGGTTTAGGAAACCGCTGCTCTATCCACCTGAGCTACAGGGGCGTAAGCGACGTAATGTAGGGGAGTTACGCGTAGTGGAGCAAGGCCTCTGCGCGCTGCCCGCCAAGCCCCTCGCGGCCCCGCAGGAATTCGAGCTCGATCAGGAAGGTGTACCCCACGACCGTCGCGCCGCATTGTCCGATGAGCTGGCCGGCCGCGCGGGCTGTGCCCCCCGTGGCGAGCACGTCGTCGACGATCAGGACGCAATCCCCCGCCCCGACGGCGTCCCGGTGCATTTCGAGCGCGTCGGTGCCGTATTCCAGGACGTACTCCACCCGCCCGCGCGCGGCCGGCAGTTTCCCGGGCTTGCGGATGGGCACGAGCCCGGCGCCCAGCGCGAGCGCCACGGGAGCCCCGAGCAGGAATCCCCGGGACTCGACCGCCACGACACGCGTGACCCCCGCCGTCCGGAACGGCGCCGCCATCAGGTCGGTGGCGGCGCGAAAGGCATCCGGGTCGAGCAGCAGCGGCGTGATGTCCTTGAAGACGATGCCCGGCTTGGGAAAATCCGGTACGTCCCGGATCGCGCGGTAAAGCTGCGCCAGGGTGACGGGGCGCGCGCTCAATTAACTACCGAATGTCGAAGTCGTTAGGGATTTCAAGCTCCGCTGGAACCTCACGCTGGTCCACCCGCGCCACACTCGCGCCCGCCGGTCCCCGCGCCAACGCTTCACCCAACGCGTCAAGTGCGGCGTCGGCGCCTTCACCTACCACTTCAACCGTCCCATCGCGCAGGTTGCGCACCCACCCCCGCACCCCCACCCGCCCCGCCCGGCGGCTCACAAACCACCTGAACCCCACGCCCTGGACGATGCCGTGGATCACCCAGCGACGGCGGGTCACCGGAACCGCCTTTGCCTGTGCCGATACCACGCCACGTATCCGACGAGCACGATCGCGAGAGCCGGCAGCAGGTAAACCAGGACGTCCCCCACCCGCCGCTGGACCTCCGCCTGCTCCAGCACGCCGATGTTTCGGCCGATGACGAACCCAATGTAGGTGAGAATCAGGCACCAGATCCCCGCCCCCAGGGCCGTGTACGCGGCGAAGCGGCCCAGCCGCATGCGCGCCAGCCCCGCCGGAATCGAGATCAGCTGGCGCACGACGGGTATCAGCCGGCCGATGAAGGTGCCGATCTCCCCGTGCCGGCGGAAGAACGCCTCGGCCCGGTCGAGCGCGCCCGAGCTCACCAGCAGCCACCGGCCGTGCCGTCGCAGAAACCGGTCCACCCACCGCGCCGCCCCGTAATTGATCAGGGCGCCGAGCAGGCTGCCCGCGACCCCCGACAACACCACGAGCGCAAAATCCATCCTGCCGATCGCCGCGTTGTAACCCGCGGGCGGCATGACGAGCTCGCTGGGAAACGGAATGGCCGACGACTCCACGGCCATGAGGATGACGATCCCGGCGTAGCCCAGTCGGAAGATCGCGTCGCTGAGCCAGGTGGCGAGCCCCTCAAGCATCGAAGCCGTGTTCGCCGATGAGGGGCACGAATCGCGCGTCGCCCAGCGGCTGCTGCACCAATCCCTCGTCGGTTCGACGGATCAGCGTCAGGACCTGGACCCCGTGCCGGCCCAGCGGGATGAGCAACCGTCCCCCAAGCGCGAGCTGGTCGCTCAGCGGCGGCGGCACCGCCGGGCCACCGGCGGCCACGAGAATCGCGGCGTACGGCGCGTAGGCGCTCCATCCCAGCGTGCCGTCCCCCACCAGAATCGACACGTTGGTCACACCGGCCGCGCGCAGCGCCTGGCGCCCGCGCTCCGCCAGGGCCGGCACCCGCTCGACCGCGAACACCTGGCCCGCGAGGGCCGCGAGCAGCGCCGTCTGGTACCCGGAACCCATACCGACCTCGAGCACCTTGTCGCGGGGCGTGAGCTGCAGGCTCTCCAGGTAGCGCGCCTGGGTGAACGGCTGGGAGATGGTTTGCCCCGCCCCGATCGGCAGGGGAGTGTCCTCGTAGGCTCGATGGCGGACGGCCTCGGGCACGAACAGGTGCCGCGGCGTCTCGGCGAAGGCCTTGAGCACCGCGAGGTCGCGGATCCCCTTCACGCGCAGCGCCTCGACCAGCCGGGCGCGGTAGCCGCCGTAGGTGTCGCCGCCGGGGGCCCTCATCAGACGTCGAGGGCCCACGCCCGGACGACTTCGAGCAGCTCGTAGTTGGTCAGGTCTACGTGGAGCGGCGTGACCGAGATGTAGCCGTCCTGCACCGCGCGGAAGTCCGAATCGGCCCCCCCCGACCAGGTGGCCCGCCCGCCGCCGATCCAGTAGATCTCGCGGCCCCAGGGGTCCTTCATCCGCGCCACCTCCTCGTGGAACACGCGGTTGCCGAGGTGCGTGACCTTCACGCCCTTCACGTCACGGCCGGGAATGGGCGGGAGGTTGATGTTGAGCAGCGTCTCCGTGGGAAAGTCCCGCACCTGAACGATCCGCCGGATGAGCCGCTCGAGGCCGGCCCGATGGCTCTCGACGTGCTCCAGGTCGAAGCTCCCGTAGGACACGGCGATGCTGCGGATACCGGCCGCGAGCCCCTCCATGGCCGCGGCCACGGTGCCCGAATAGAGCACGTCCTCGCCCATGTTGGGGCCGTGGTTCACACCCGAGATCACCCAGTCGGGCTTCGCGCCCATGAGCTCGCTGATGGCCAACAGGACGCAGTCCGTGGGCGTCCCGTCAACCTGGAAGGTGCCGTCGGTGCGCCGGGTGGCCCGCAACGGTCGGTGCAGCGTGAGCGAGTGCGACGTGGCGCTCTGCTCCCGGTCGGGGGCCACCACGGTCACCTGACCCACGGCCGCGCACACGTCGCCCAACAGGGCCAACCCCCGTGCCAGGATGCCGTCATCGTTCGAGATCAGGATGCGCATCGCGGTCCCAGCAGAATGCGCCGCGCGTGGCGGCTGAACACGCGCGCCAGCCGCCAGGTATCGCTCCAAGGACGGAAGTGGCTCCCCGCGCCGTTGTAGATCGTCGGGATCGGCACCGCGCGCACGCGGAAGCCGTCCACCAGCGCACGAAGCAGAAACGCGGTCTCGTAATCATAGCGGGTCTCGGAAGGCCGCACCGCGCGAGCGACGGGACGCGTGAACGCCCGGAAGCCGGTCTGGGCGTCGGTCACCCACCGGCCGCCGATGCGCGTCGCCAGCGCCGCGGAGACCCAGTTGTTGAACCGGCGCCCCGCCGGCATGTCGCCCGTCCGGGCGCGGGCGCCGAGCACGACGTCGGCTTCCCCGCCGGCCAGTGGCGCGAGCAGCGTGGGGATCAGCTCGGGCGAGTGTTGCCCGTCCGCATCCATCGTCACGATGACCGCCGCGCCGTCGGCCAGCGCCCGCGCGATGCCGGTCGCGAGCGCGGCCCCCTTGCCGCGGTTCCGGAAGTGCCGCAGGACGGTGGCCCCGGTTCCCCGCCCCGCGTCCCCCGTGCCGTCCGTCGATCCGTCGTCCACGACGTACACG
>JBOHSV010000451.1:0-2696 GCA_050921735.1 Gemmatimonadales bacterium
GCCCGCGCCCTCGAGCTCGTCGGCGTGGAGCTTCGGGGCGAGGCCGTGCCGCCGGCCGGCCAGCAGGATCGCGCGCGCTTCCGCCACGGTGAACACGCCCGGCTCGCAAAACACGTCGCACGCGCGCGCGAGCCCTTCGCGGGCCACCGCCGGAATCATGTCTTCGCACACCAGCCGCACGTACGCCGCGCGATCGGGGCGATGCTCGGGCGGCACCTCGTGGGCGCCCAGGAACGTGGGCACCAGCGTCGCGGGGTGCGCGTCGGCCAGGGCGCGCACCACGCGCAGCTGTTTGCGCTCGGTGTCGAGGTCCAGGCCGTAGCCGGACTTGATCTCCACGGTGGTGCTGCCGTGGGCCAGCAGCGCGTCGAGCCGCGCGCGCGTGAGGGCCGCGAGCTCCGCCTCCGGCCGGGCCCGGACGTCGCGCACCGACTCGAGAATACCGCCACCCTCGGCCGCGATGGCCTTGTAGTCCAGGCCGAGGGCGCGTCGCTCGTGATCGGCGATGCGGGGGGCACCGAAGACGGCGTGAGTATGGCAGTCAATGAATCCGGGATACAAAACGCCTTCGACGTCGAGGCGGTGCACGTTTCCCGTTGCACGTTGCACGACTTCCCGATACGGGCCCACCGCGGCGATGCGGTTCCCCTCGATCAGGACCGCCGCGTCGGTGAGGACCTCGAGCCGGGCGAGCTCGGAGCCGCGCCGGGCGCGCGCGGGACCGCGGCACGTGACCACCTGCCGCGCCCCGACCAGCAGGGCGCTCAGTCGGACGCCTCCCTCAAGGACTCCGCGGTCATGGGCAGGCGGACGCCGTGCCGGCGGGCCGCGTCGAGCGCCTCCGGGTAGCCGGCGTCCGCATGCCGCGCCACCCCGATGCCGGGATCGTTGGTGAGCACGCGCTCGAGCCGCCGGGCCGCGGACGCGGTGCCGTCGGCCACACTCACCTGGCCCGCGTGCAGCGAGTGGCCGATCCCCACGCCCCCGCCGTGGTGGAACGAGACCCAGGCGGCGCCCGAGGCGGTGTTCAGCAGGGCGTTGAGCACCGGCCAGTCGGCGACGGCGTCGGAGCCGTCGCGCATGGCCTCGGTCTCGCGGAACGGCGACGCCACCGAGCCGGTGTCGAGGTGATCGCGCCCGATGACGACCGGCGCGGTGATCTCGCCGTTCCGCACCAGCTCGTTCAGCGCCAGCCCGAACCGCGCCCGCTCCCCCATGCCCAGCCAGCAGATGCGGGCCGGCAGGCCCTGGAACGCCACGCGCTCCTGCGCCAGGGTGATCCAGCGGCGCAGGTGCGCGTTGTCGGGGAACAGCTCGAGCACCAGCCGGTCGGTGCGGCCGAGGTCGCGCGCGTCGCCCGACAGCGCCACCCAGCGGAACGGCCCGCGCCCCTCGCAGAACAGCGGCCGGATGTATTCGGGCACGAATCCCGGGATGCGGAACGCGTCGGCCACGCCGGCGTCGCGGGCCACGGCGCGGATGTTGTTGCCGTAGTCGAACGCCACGGCGCCGCGCCGCTGCAGCTCGAGCATGGCGCGCACGTGCTCGGCGATGCCGGCCACGGCGCGCCGCTCGTAGTCCGCAGGATCGAACCGGCGCAGCGCGCCCGCGTCCGCCAGGGTCAGGCCCGCCGGCACGTAGCCGTGGAGCGTGTCGTGGGCGGAGGTCTGGTCGGTGAGCGCGTCGGGCGCGAACCCGCGGCGCACGAGCTCCGGCAGGACCTCGGCGCAGTTGCCCACGAGGCCCACCGAGAGCGCGCGGCCCGCGCGCCGCGCGTCGTCCACCAGGCGCAGCGCCTCATCGAGCGAGTCCGTGGCGCGATCGAGGTAGCGCGAGTCGAGCCGGCGCCGCACGCGCGCGGGGTCCACCTCCACCGCGAGGCAGACGCCCTCGTGCATGGTCGCGGCCAGGGGCTGGGCGCCGCCCATGCCGCCCAGCCCGCCCGTGAGCAGCACGCGGCCGCGCAGCGTGCCGCCGAAGTGGCGCTGCGCCACCGCCCCGAACGTCTCGTAGGTGCCCTGGAGAATGCCCTGGGTCCCGATGTAGATCCACGAGCCGGCCGTCATCTGGCCGTACATCATCAGGCCCTGCCGCTCCAGCTCGCGGAACACCTCCCAGGTGGCCCAGCGTCCCACGAGGTTGGCGTTGGCGATCAGCACGCGCGGCGCCTCGTCGTGGGTGCGGAACACGCCCACCGGCTTCCCCGACTGCACCAGCAGGGTTTCGTCGTCGGCGAGCGCCCGCAGGGTGCGGCAGATGGCGTCGAACGACGCCCAGTCGCGCGCCGCTTTCCCCGTCCCGCCGTACACCACGAGGTCCGCCGGGCGCTCCGCCACCTCGGGGTCCAGGTTGTTCATCAGCATGCGCAGCGCGGCTTCCTGGACCCAGCCGCGGCACGTGCGTTGGGAGCCGCGGGGCGCGCGGATGGTGCGGGGACCCGTCATCGTATTCCCACCCTGAAGGGTGGGCTCGGCGCGACGCTGCCCTGAAGGGCGCCCTTCAGGGCCGAGCATCGCCGAGCCCGGGCTTCAGCCCGGGAATACGTCGCGCCGGAACCGGGCTTATTGCTCATCGTCCCGCTCCGGGTCGAACGCGCCCTCGCGCACCAGCGCCGCCACGCGCTCGATGTCGTCGCTCAGCGCCCGGTCGCCGTCCAGCGCGGCCACGGTGCGCCGCACCCGGGCGTAGGCCCGCGC
>JBOHSV010000452.1:0-2243 GCA_050921735.1 Gemmatimonadales bacterium
ACGCCCCACCACACGAGCGGCGGGCCGGCCGCGCTCGCAAGCGTACCGGCGGCGAACAGGACGGCCAGCGCGGCCTTGGCGCGTGCGGCCACCGTCGTCCGCACCAGCAACCCCCCGAACACCAAAAAGGCGAGCGTGTGGTGGAACAGGTTCATCCAGGCGTCCTCGGCCACCTCGATGCCGGTCTTCGCGAACAGCATCGCGGCCTCGTCGCCCCGGTACCACCCCTCCACCGCGGGCGGCGTCAGACCGTGCCTCATCGCAAGCCGCCACCAATGCGACAGCAACGCTACAGCGAGGAGAAGGGCGATGCCCACGTACAGGACGCGGTAGGCGCGCGGGAGGCGGTGGAGCGTCAGCACCGTGAGCGGTGAGCGATCAGCGGTCAGCCGTCAGGGTCGACCGTCAGAAGTACGTCGCGACCGATGCGACCAGCCGGTTCGTCGGACGTCGCGCCGTGTCCGACCCCGCGGGGGTGTCCCAGTTCCACTGGTAGTCCAGCTTCACGGCCGACTGCTCGATGGGGCGCCAGTTGACGCCCACGCTGAGCCGCTGCTGGAGCGCGCCGTCGACATCGCCGTCCAAGTCGAGATGGTCGAACCGGGCGACGCCCGTGAAGGTGGAGTTGGGGAAGCCGCGAACCGCGCTCTGGAGGAAGTGGTAGTTGAACTGGACGTAGGCGCCCCGCTGGGCGGTCACGTGCCGCAGGGCCCCGTAGGCCGCGCCGAAGCCGGCCGTGTCCCCGCGGGCGGCGAGATAGGCCGCGGCCGCGCGGGCCCGCTCGTTGGCGTCATCGATGGAGAGCGAGACCGTGGCGAGCTCGCCGAGCAGCTCCCACCGGCCCCGGGCCACGATCGCGTCGAGCGCCGCCACCGTGAGCCGCCCGCTCCCCTGGTCGCTGAAGATGCCCGTGTGTCCGGAGGCGCCGAGCTCGATCCCGAGGGCGGGGGAGAACGCTACGCGGCCCACGACGCTCTTGGCCGGGTTGTTGTCGCGTCGCAGCGAGCCGCGCGCCGAACGGACGTTCGTCGTGCCCATGATGGCGCCCGTGCCCGCGTTCACGCTGTAGCTGAGCAGGTTGTTGTTGAAGCCGTTGACCACGTACGCCTCGTACGTCAGGACCGACGTCTCGCTGGGGAAGACCTGGCCCCACACGCCGGCGCCGGCCTCGGTGAGCGTGGTCGGGATGATACGGCCGGCGACCAGCGGGCGGTCGGTGAAGTCGTTGACCGGCGAGTCGTGAATGAGGTTGAACTTGCCGAGTGGCGAGAGCAGGGCGCCGGCGCGGAAGTTGAGGGCGCGGCTGGCCGCCAGGTCGATGGCCGCGAACTCCACCTTCACCTCCCCGTCGTCGGTGGCCGACTGCGGCCCGCCGTACTCGAACTCGATCTCGGTGCCGAAGTGCAGCCGGTCGGAGATCTCGGCGAAGATGAACGGGATCAGCCGGTGCTGCGTGAAGTGGGTCTGACCGGCGTCGAGCTCCCGCGCGAACTCGATGTCCACGTAGCCGCCCACGGCCGCGCCCACGCCCCGGTACAGGAAGGGGCGGGACCCGATCCCCGAGACCTGGCCATAGCGTTGGTCGGGAGCCCGGCGCGGACGTTGTGCGCCCGACATGGCGGCGAGATCCTGAACTTCCCCGCGCAGGGCCTCGAGCTCGCGGGTCAGCTCGGCGATGCGGCGCCGGGCCACCGAGTCCTGGAGGGTATCGGGAGTCTGGGCGGACGCGGCCACAGGCGCACCCATACAGAGCAGGGCCAGGAGGGGGAGAGCAGCCGGTCGCATGATGGTCATGTCCTCCAAGTGGGGGAAGATTAGTTGAGAAGTATTCTCAATAACTGATAACTGAATCTATTTGTCGGGTTTTGCACGGTCAAGAACTATTTGAGAATAGGTCTCAATGATGACGACCCGTTAGTCTTACCCTGTGAGTCCAACCATCGTCGTCGCGCTCCTGGCCCTGGCCGCTGCCGCCCTCGCCTGGTCCGCCGCGCGCCGAGCCGCCTTCGCCACCACCGAGCGGCAACGTGCGGCCGACGAGCTGAACCGGCGCCTGTCCGAGCTGTTCTCGCTCCAGGAGCTGTCGTACGTGCTGTCCGATTCGCTCCAGCTCGAGCGCATCGTGGAGCAGGTGACCCGGTACGCCATGCGGTTTCTCGACGCCCGGGGCGCCCTGGTGGCCCTGGCCGGCGAGACCCCCGACGGCGCCCTGCGCATCGCCGCCGCCGACGGCACGCTGGCGC
>JBOHSV010000453.1:0-1813 GCA_050921735.1 Gemmatimonadales bacterium
GCAGCCACCGCCCCGTTGGCGGAAGCGTGATGGGAATCGCAGCCCGCACAGGACCGGCGTTCGAGAGGATGCTCACGAATCGCACGACGTCCGGGCGCGAGGGCTCCGCACGAAACGGATCTTCCGCCGCCAGGCGCAGAACGTCCCGGCCCTCGCACAGCATCACGTCGGTCTCGAACGGCAGCCTCCGCCGCAAGTCCGCGCGAAACCTCGCCACGGGGCCCGGTTTTCGAACGACAAACGTGCCGGCGGCACCCACGTTCACGACATCGTAGGCGCTCAGCTCTCGTGCGCGGACGCTCGGACGAAACGTCCGGTGTCCGCCAACATTGACACCTCGGAGGAACGCAACTAGAGCCATACACGGATCACGCTGTTCCTCGCTGACGCGTGTAGTCACGCCGAACGGTAACACGGGCGGTGAGCCGGGCAACCTGCCTCCGGGCGCCGGCCTCGCTGCTAGATTGTCCCGCCACCCATGCTGCCGCACGCCGACTCCGATCCCTTCGACGACGCCGACTTCGCCGAAGACGAGGGTGCGATGAACTCCGCCGCTCCGGACACGGAGGCCGAGGTCGTCTGCCCCCATTGCGGCAAGACGATGACCATCGCCCTCGATCCGGCAGGCGGCCGGGCGCAGGAGTACGTGGAGGACTGCCAGGTGTGCTGCCGCCCGTGGCGCGTGCGCCTGTGGTACGACGCGACCGGGGCGGCGGACGTTCAGCTCGATCCGGTCGAATGAAGCGAGGCCCCCGCCGTTTCGATTCAAAACAAACCGGCGGGCCGCAAAAGCTCGCCGGTTCGGCTCCCGCCGCGTATCATACGTGCACGACAACCGCCTAGCCGCGGAGGACAGAGATCGTGCCAGCGCAAGACTATGACGCCATCGTCGTCGGATCCGGCATCTCCGGCGGCTGGGCCGCGAAAGAACTCACGGAGAAGGGACTGACGGTCCTGCTGCTCGAGCGCGGCAAGAACGTCGAGCACATCAAGGACTACGTCAACGCCACCAAGGGTCCCTGGGAATACGCGCACCGCGGCGGCCGGACGCGGGCGATGGAAGAAGCCTACCCGGTCCTGAAGCGCGACTATCCCCTCAACGAGAAGAACCTCGATTGGTGGGCCTCCGACCAGGACTCCCCCTACACCGAGATCAAGCGGTTCGACTGGTTCCGCGGCTACCAGGTGGGCGGCCGGTCGCTCCTGTGGGGCCGGCAGAGCTACCGCTGGAGCGACTTCGACTTCGAAGCCAACGCGCGCGAAGGCGTGGCCGTCGACTGGCCCATCCGCTACGCCGATATCGCCCCGTGGTACGATTACGTCGAACGCCACGCCGGGATCTCGGGCTCCCCGGAAGGGCTGGCGCAGCTCCCGGACGGACAGTTCCAGCCGCCGATGCCGCTGAACTGCGGCGAAGACCTCGTGGCCCAGCGGCTCCGCGCCCACTTCGGGGGGCGGCGGCGGATCATTCCGGGTCGCACGGCGAATCTCACGCAGCCGCTGCCGGGACGCGCGCCATGCCTGTACCGCAACGCCTGCTGGCTCGGCTGCCCGTTCGGGGCGTACTTCAGCACCCAGTCGTCCACGTTGCCGGCCGCGATGGCCACCGGCCGCCTGACGCTCAAGCCGTTCGCCATCGTCACCGAGGTGCTCTACGATCGCGACCGGCAGCGCGCGACCGGCGTCCGCGTGCTCGATGCCGTCACCGAGCAGACGACGGAGTACACCGCGCGCGTGATCTTCCTCTGCGCCTCGGCCCTGAACTCGACGTGGCTGCTGCTGCGCACGGCGACCGACGTCTGGCCGGGAGGGC
>JBOHSV010000454.1:0-6895 GCA_050921735.1 Gemmatimonadales bacterium
GCGGTGGTGTCCGCCGCGGCGAGGTCCGCGAAGTGACGCGCCGCGGCCTCGAAGCGGCCGGCGTACAGCGTGTCGAGTCCGGCGCGGAGGGTGACGGGCTCCGCGGGGGTGGAACTCTGGAGCGACAGGAGGGCGGCGAGGAGCCGCACGTCAGCGCGGGTGCCGCGTCACGGCGCCACAGCGGCCGCGCGCTCGGGCGCGCCGCGCGACACGTAGAATCGCACGACCCGTTGCCGCGCCTCGGTCCGATTGCGACTCCCCGAGGGCTGGGCCTGCCGCACGACGTCGTACCCCTGCACCAGCAGGGACTCGGCCTCCGCGTGGCGCCCGAGTCCGGCCAGCACCTCGCCCTCGAGCGTCTCCGCCAGGGCCGTCTCCCAATGGCCCGCGGGTAGCGCGGCCCGGCGGATGCGGAGCACCTCGGTCACGACCTCCCGCGCCTCGGGGAAGCGTCGCTTGACGGCGAGGAATTTCCCCAACCCATAGAGCGCCACCGCATTGGCCTGATGATCGGGGCCGAGCGCCTCGCGCAGGATTTCGACCCCTTCGCGCAGCGGCGCCTCCGCCGCGTCCACCTGCCCCGCGGCCAGCAGGAACACGCCGACCAGGACGAGGTCCTGACCGACGTAGGGGTGCCGCTCGCCCAGGAGTTTGCGGTCGATGGTCAGGGCCTGCCGCTGGTGCTCGACGGCTCCCGCGTGGTCGAGCTGCTCGGCGAGCGCGTGGGCCAGGTTGTTGAGGGTCGTGGCGATGCTCGGGTGCTCCGCGCCGTAGTTGCCGCGGTGGATCGCGAGGGCCTCGCGGTACAGGCGCGACGCCGCGGCCAGGTTCCCCATGCTCGAATGCGTCGCCGCCAAGTTGTTGAGGGTTTGAGCGACGAACGGATGCGTCGGGCCGAGCTGCGTCCGGCTGCGGACGAGGACCTCGCGCTTGAGAGCGAGTGCTTCCGGATACTTCACCTGGTTGTCCAGCGCGATGGCCAGGTTTCCCATGCGCGACGTTACGGTGGGGTGGTCGTTTCCCAACACGCGCCGGCCGTGCGCCAGCGCCTCACGGAACATGGCCTCGGATTCCTCAAGCCGCCCGTCGAGCCGCAGCGTCTCGGCCAGCGCGTCCAGCGCGTCTCCCACGCTCGGGTGATCTTCGCCCAATTCAGTACGACGACGCTCCAGCGCCTCCCGCAACAGCGTATCAGACTCGGTGTACCGCCCCTGGCGCTGACGCAGCCGGCCCAACAGGGTGAGCGCGGACCCTAGCGCTTCGACGTTGCCTTCGCCGGTGGGCAGTCGCCGGGCCTCGCCGACGGCTTCACTCAGCAGCGTGTCGGCGCGTGGCAGCTGGCCGCGCCGCTGCGCCGTCAGGCCGAGATCGTTGAGCGTCCCGACCAGCTCGACGCTGGGGAACGGCGGCCGCGCGCGTCGCAGCGTCAACGCCACCGTCAGCAGCGAGTCGGCCGCCGCGAAGTCTCCCTTCGCCAGCTTCAGGCCGCCGAACTCGTGCAGCGCCGCGGCCCGCGCCAGCGGATCGCCGTCCGCGCTGTCGGCGAGGGCCAGGGCGCCCTCGAGCAGCGGCCCGGCCTCCTCGTACAGCCCGAGGCGCTGATAGACGGCGCCGATGACGCGCATCATCGTGGCTCGGACGGCGGGCTCGCCCGCAAGCTGCCGCTCGATCCGCCCCGCACCCCGGTCGAGCAGCTCCCGCGCCGTGACGTCGCGGCCGCGGGCGTGCCCGGGGTCGGAGACCTCGAACAGCTCCATCAGGAAGGACGACACCTCGGCCGCCTTCGCCGCCTCGATCCGCACGCGGTCCCGCTCGCGGGCGAGGCGCAGCGTATAAGACAGGGTCAGACCGGCAACGACGGCCACGGTGGTCAGCGTCGCCCCCACGCCGGCCGCATTCCGCCGCACGAACTTGCCCGCGCGGTAGCGGAAGGTGTCCCGGCGCGCGCTGACGGGCCGCCCCTCGAGGTGATGGCGCACGTCCGCAGCCAGTTGCTCCACCGACGCGTAGCGGCGCTCCGGCTCCTTGCGCAACGCCTTGAGCACGATGTTGTCGAGGTCGCCCGCCAGCGCGCGCCGCAGCCTCTCGGGCCGCAGACCGCGCGCGCGTGCGACCGGCTCGGCCGCGTGCCCCACGACCGCGCTCGGCCGCCCGGGATCCTGCTCGCAGATCGCCCGCTCGAGCGCGCCCGGCGCTTCGCGCGCCACCTGGTACGGCCGCTGCCCCGTGAGGAGTTCGTACAGCACGACGCCGAGCGAATAGACGTCGGTCGCGGTCGTGATCGGCTCGCCTCGCACCTGCTCCGGACTGGCGTACTCCGGCGTCATCAGGCGCACCGCCGTCCGTGTAGCCGGCGTCGCACCGGGTGGCTCGAGCAGCTTCGCGATCCCGAAATCGAGCAGCTTGGGCGTCCCCTCCGCCGTCACGAGGATGTTCCCCGGCTTGAGGTCCCGGTGCACCACAAGATTGCGGTGCGCGTACTGCACCGCGTCGCACACCTTGAGGAACAGCTCAAGGCGCGCCGTGACCCCAACCCGGCGCTGGTCGCAGTAGGTGTGGAGCGGCTCCCCCTCCACGTGCTCCATCACCACGTAGGGCAGCCCATCCTCGGTGGCGCCGCCGTCGTGCAGCCGCGCGATGTGCGGATGGTCCAGCGTGGCGAGAATCTGGCGCTCGGCCAGAAAGCGATGGAGCGTGTCCGGGTCCTCGGCGCCGTGCCGGATCAGCTTGATGGCGACCGTCTTGCGGTAGGCGTCGTCCGCGCGGACGGCGAGATACACCGCCCCCATCCCGCCGTGCCCCAGCTCCCGCCTCAGCTCGTAGGGGCCGATCCGGCGGCCCGCGAGCGATGGGGCCGCGGGCAGGCCAGCCGCCGCCTCACGTGCCGCCTCGGCCACGGCCCGTTTGAGGACGTCCGACGCGAGCCCTTCGGCGGCGAGCAAGGCCTCGACTTCGCGCCGCAGGCCGGGATCGCCGCCCGACGCCGCGTCGAGGTAGGCCGCGCGCTGCTCGGGCGGCAGGCTCGCCGCCGTCTCGAACAACTCCGCCACTCGTTGCCAACGATCCGAGGCCATGGACCGCTAACCTACCGGGCGTCCCGCGCGGCGCCAGCGCTCACGCGCCATCGCCTCCCTTGGCGCCTAGCTCGCGGTAGAGCCACGCCTTCGCGAGCCGCAGCTCGCGGTCCACCGTGGCCGGAGACACGTTCAGGGCCACAGCGGTCTCCTCGTAGGTCAGTCCACCGAAGTAGTGCAGCTCCACGGCCCGCCCCTTTCTCTCATCAAAGGCGGAAAGCCGCTGGAGCGCCTCGTCGAGCGCGATGATGTCGGCCGAGGGCTCCGGGACCACCGTGAGCCCGTCCTCCAGGCTCACGGGCCTGACCCCACCGCCCCGCTTGGCCCGGCCCCGGGCGCGGGCGTGGTCCACGAGGATGCGCCGCATGATCCGGGCGGCCACGGCGAAGAAGTGCACCCGGCCCTCCCACCGCACGTCGGCACCGATCAGCCGGAGATAGGCCTCGTGGATCAGCGCCGTGGTCTGCAGGGTGTGGCCAGACCCCTCACCGCGCAGGTGACGGGCCGCGATCGCGTGGAGCTCGTCGTACACGAGCGGCATCAGCCGGTCGAGCGCCGCCCGGTCGCCGCTGCGCCAGGCGAGGAGCAGCCCACTGACTTCACCCGGCCCAGTCTGTGCCACTCAGCCTCCTTGGATGGTCAGGCAAGATAGTCCCCGAGTGGGGCACCCGGTGAGGGTCGCTGCGGCAAAAAGACGCCTTCACCGATAGAGGCCCTGGGCGCGCCGCCCCGGCCGCCTCCCCCCGTAGCCGGAGGAATCGATGATGCGACGAGCCACCTCTTCTCGCATGCCCGGCGGTTCCCTGATGACGGCCCGCGCCCCCTGGTGGCAGTGGCCGTCGGTGCTCGCCCTCGGCACTCTCGTGCTCGTTGGCGGGATCCCGATGCCCGCCGACGGGCAGACCCGGGGCGCCACCGTCGCGGTGCCGTACACACTCCCGTTTTCGACGAGCGGGCAGAGCATGTGGGGCCCGGGCAACGCCCCGGCGAACATCGACATCACCTTCACGTTGTTCGACGAATCGTGGTTGGAGCAGGGGACGGCCTCGTCGATCGTCAATGCCATCGGCACTCAGTGGGGCGGCAGCATCAGCGGCCGAACCTCAGGAGCCGTGGGGCTGTCGTTCCGCATCTTCGACGTGGGCAGCGGCGGGGTCGCGCTGAATTACCCCGTCCGGGTCATCCTGGACGTGCCCGAGCCAAACTCGTTTCGCGACGGCGAGGAAGTCACGATCGGGTCGCGCCTGGAACTGCTGCCGGGCTGGAGCCTGACGACGGCGCCCCCGGGTGGGACGATGGCGATCACGGGGAAATTCGGCACGGCGCTCAGGGCGACAGGGAAGGTATGCTTCTTCGGCTGCTCCAACGACCTGACACTGATCGACGTCGGTATACCGACCGACCCGTTCGAGCTGTTCCGCGTCGGCAGTCAGGGGGGGATCTCGTTCCAGACCCTGAACACTCCACTCCTGCCCAACCCGCTGGTCATCCAGACCCTTCCCTACGAGTTCGGCTCCCTGTTGGATCCGTTCGGTGACATTCTCGGCCTCGAAGGTCCCGTGGACGCGCCCCGCGTGCAGACGACGGCCAGCCCCGCCGCCGACGGCCGCTCGCTCGTCGCGAACGGGCGACACCAGTTCGTCGACCTGAAGGTCGATCTGGACCAGTATCTCACGCTGGTGGGCGTGCCACCCCTGGGATTCCAGACCAATGAAGCACTCGACCTCGTCGCCGGCGCGTCGTTCGGCTACGACGTCGCCGACCTGTCGCTGCTGCTCGACGTGTTCCAGCGCCAGACGTTCACGTTTGTCCCGCGCGTGACGATCACGGTGGCGTTCCCGCGCTCCGTTCGGTTCACGGTCGTCAACAGCGACGGCACGCCGGTCGACGAAGGGGAAGGCACATCGGTCCGCTTCGACGTCGGGCAGTCGCTGCGGGTGGCGTTCCCCAGCGCGTCCAAAGACCCCCTCCCCGGCACGCCGACGTACGAGCTCGACAACACCTTTCGCAGCCAGACCGGCTTCGAGTTCGACGAGACGCTCGTCATGTCCGCCGGCGCGTTCAACCTGCACACGCCGAGCAAGTCGGTCACCGAAAACACGACGACCACGGTCTGCAGCCTGGGGTGGCTCTCGGCGATCAAAGAGATCTGCGAGTTTTTCGGTGGGATTCTCCAGACCATTACGAACACGGTCACGGCGACCGTGCAGGCCGTGAATGTGGACCTGGGGCCGCTCGCCCAGCAAACGCTTGTCGACGACATGCAGACCGTGCCGCTCTTCCCCTCCTCGGGACAATCGGGCGAGTGGACACTCCAAGGACTCCCGACCTTCACCGAGGCGCCGTTCGCCCTCGACCCCGAGGATCCCCGGATCGCGGTGGCCACCAACCTCGCCAGCGCGGTTCTGGCGACGGGCGGCCCGGCGGGCGCGCTCCTCCAGACGGTCAGGGTCCGCAACGAGGGAGACGTCGCACTCTCGGCGGCGCAGCTGCGAGACGCGCTGGCGGCGTCGATCACGGGTGGATCATTCCACATCCTCGGCGTGACGAGCCCGACCCTTACGCCGGCGGCGGATCCAGCGTTCGACGGGGAGGCGAGCCCGGCGCTGCTCGGCGGTGGCGATGTCCTCGGCGTCAACGAGGAGGGCGTCGTGACGATCCTGATGGCGGTGACGCCGGGGAACGTGTACCGGGCCCATGTGCGCGGCGATGGCGTGAGTCCGATCGGGACGGCCGTCGTCGATGAGACCGTGGACGCGCTCGGGGTCGTCGCGTTCGAGATCATCCCGGATCAGGTCAGCGCGTGGTCGAACGGCGTGTTGCCCACGCGCATTCGGACGCAGGGCATTGACGCCGCGCAGGTGGACCCCGCGACGGTAGTGCTGGAGGGCGTGCGGCCGACGCAGTGGAATTTCACGTCGAGCGGAGATCTCATTCTCAAGTTCCCCCTCCAGGACGTGCTGAGCGCCCTCGAGGCCCGGCTGGTGAGTCAGGCGCCGATCGCCGCCGCGATCGTGGCCGAGCCCGCCGACGCCACCGCCATGCGCTCGATCACCGTTGCGGATGTCGCCGCCGCGGTGATGGGCGAGACGGAACGGCTGACGGCGGCGGGGGCCGCCGCCGTCGACCGGGGGGGAAATGGAAACGGGACCCTCGATCTCGGAAACCTGCGGGCGCTCGTGATGGCGAACCGCCGCCCCGCCGATGCGGGCGCCGTGCCGGACGGACCGCAGGCAAGCGGCGCGGCGGGCGATTCGCAGGTCCTCGTGCTCACCGGAGCACTGCTCGATGGAACACGCTTGGTCGGAGAAGATGACCTCTCCGTCCTGAACGGAGGCGATTAATGAATCCCCGGCTCGCTGCAACGCTGTCGGTTATCCTGCTCCTCGTGCAAGCGGCCTGCGGCGACTGGACGCCGACCGCGACGGCACCGCGTCCCGGTCAGCTGGTGGTCGCACTCCGATCCGCCAATCTCGACGACGGCGCGATCCACTTCCGCATTGACGGCGGGGAGATCGCGGACGTCGCGGCCCTAGACCCGGAGCATACGCTGCTGATCCACCGGCATCCGACGGGCGGCGTCTCCGTCATTGTCGTCGGCACGGCTCTGGCGGGGCCACTGGTGCGCTTCCATGTACCGGACGTTCGCGCGCGGGATCGCTATCGGCCGCAGCTCCTGGGAGTCGCTGACACGGACAATCGCCCGCGATCCTCGATCAATGGGTACGGGCTCTCGCTCGTCGTTGACGCATCGCTGAGCAGGCGGGTGCGCTAACGGAGGGCGCCGATGGGACAGCGGACGGGGCCGGCACTCAGCCCCG
>JBOHSV010000455.1:0-4867 GCA_050921735.1 Gemmatimonadales bacterium
CTGGACGTCGCCGGTTCGAATCCGGTCGCCCGCTCCTGTCTGCCAGGCCGCCACTCCCCGGAGTGGCGGCCTGTTCGCTTCACGCTCGCTCCACGCCGCCCCCGTCGCTCGCCGGCGCGAGGCCGACGCCGGCGCCTGGCGCTTTCGGCTCTTCTGAGGCATATTTGGACGCTTCGGAAGTCATGGCCACCGTTGAGGTTGAGGGGCCTGGGTTCAGAAACTCCTTTAAGAGGACGCCGTGGTCCGCGTTCAGGCGGTCGCATCCGAGTCGCTCGGCGCCGAGCTGGGACTGAGTCCCGGCACGGAGCTGCTGGCCGTGGACGGCCGGCTGGTCGAGGACTTCCTGGACTGGGAGTTTCTCACCGCCGAGGACCGCTTCGTGCTCCGGGCGCGCCTGCCCGAAGGACGTGAGATCGAGTACGCGGTCGAGCGACCCGAGGGACTCCCGCTGGGCGTGACGCTCGAGCCGCCCCGGATCCGCCGCTGCGCCAACCACTGCGACTTCTGCTTCGTGGACGGCAACCCCGCCGGCCTGCGCCAGCCGCTCTACATCCGCGACGACGACTACCGCCTGTCGTTCCGCTACGGCAACTTCGCGACCCTCACGAACCTCAAGCCAAAGGACGTGCAACGCATCATCGAGTATCGCCTCTCGCCGCTCTACGTCTCGGTGCACGCCACCGACCCCGTGGTCCGTCGCTGGCTGCTGCGCAACCCCGACGCGCCGGACATCGTGCCGCAGCTGCGGTGGTTCGGCGAGCGGGGGATCCGGTTCCACGCCCAGGTGGTGCTGGTGCCCGGCGTGAACGACGGGCCCCGGCTGGTCCGGACCCTTGCCGAGCTCTATGCGGTCGGCCCGGCGGTGCTGTCGGTGTCGGTGGTGCCGGTGGCGCTGACCGAGTTCTCCAAACATCACCTGGTTCGCCAGCCCGGGACCGCAGAGTGCCGGGCGGCCCTGCGGGCGGTGGACGAGGTGGCGCGCCGCGCCGTGCGCGACCGGGGGGACCCGTGGTGCTTCGGCGCCGACGAGCTGTATCTCCGCGCCGGGGAGCCGCTCCCCCCGGCGGAGTGGTACGGGGAGTTCGGGCAGCGGGAGAACGGGGGTAGGGGCGGTCCGGTACCTGCAGGACCGGATCGCGGTGGGCGCCGCCCGGCTCCCCGACTGGCGGGGGCGCCGCGTGGGGGTCGTGACCGGGACGGCGATGGGCCCGCTCATGCCGCAGGTGGTCGCGGACCTCGAGCGGCGCACGGGCGCCCGGTTCGAGGTCCTGGCGCTCGCCAACCCGCTGTTCGGGCCGAGCGTGACGACCGCGGGCCTGCTCCCCGGGGCCGCCGTGCGGGAGGCGCTGGGCGCGCGGGACGACCTCGATCTCGCCCTGCTGTCGGCCGAGACGGTGAACGACGACCTGCTGTTCATGGACGACGTGGTTGCCCACGACCTGGCCGCCGCCGTGCCGATGCCGGTCAGGTTTTCCCACGACTTCGTCGATGTGTTGGGCGCGAGTCCACTCGCGGCTCGGCGTCCGGCTTGAGCCGTGACTCATGACGACCCCGACCGTCGCGATCATCGGCCGGCCCAACGTGGGGAAGTCCACGCTGTTCAACCGCCTGATCGGGCGCCGCACGGCGATCGTCGATGCGCAGCCGGGGGTCACCCGCGACCGGAATTTCGCGACCGGGGAATGGAACGGGCGCCGCTTCTGGCTGGTGGATACGGGCGGGCTGGTACCCGAGGCCGACGATGCGCTGAATCGGGCGATCCGCACGCAGGTGGAGCAGGCCGTGACGGAGAGCGACGTGGTCCTGTTCCTCGTGGACGTGGAGGCGGGGGTGCACCCGGCCGATGCCGAGATCGCGGGCCTGCTGCGCCAGGCGCGCCGGCCGGTGCTGCTCGTGGCCAACAAGGCCGACCAGCTGCCGGACGAGACGCGCCACCTGGCGTTCTACGAGCTGGGCCTCGGCGATCCGTTCCCCGTCTCGGCGGCCGTGGGCAAGAGCAGTGGCGACCTGCTGGACCGCGTGGTGGACCTCCTCCCCCCCGTTCCCCCCCTCCACGACGCGGAGACGGGGCCCGGGAGTGAGGTCCGCGTGGCGGTCGTGGGGCGGCCCAACGTGGGGAAGTCCAGCCTGGTGAACCGGATCGTGGGCCGGGAGCGGCTCGTCGTGGCGGCGGAGCCGGGCACCACGCGGGACGCGATCGACACGCCCTTCGAGCACGACGGCCGCCGCCTGGTGTTCATCGACACGGCGGGTCTGCGCAAGCGCAGCCGCGTGCACGAGGACTTGGAGTTCTACGCGACGCTGCGGACCACGCGTGCCATCGAGCGGGCGCAGGTGTGCGTGCTGGTGGTGGACGCCCTGGAAGGGATGCACGTGCAGGACCTGCGGATCGCACACGGCGCATGGGAGCAGGGGGCGGGGCTGGTGGTGGCGGTGAACAAGTGGGACCTGGTCGCGGACAAGGACTCCAATACTGCGGCGCGCGGCGAGCGGGAGCTCAAGGCGCGAGCGCCGTTCCTCGAGTTCATCCCGTTCGTGTACGTCTCCGCGCGGACGGGCCAGCGGGTCCCCCGCCTGCTCGACGTGGTGCTTCAGGTGGCGGCCGAGCGCCAGAAGCGCGTCCCCACCGCGGAGGTGAACCGGGTGCTCGAGGCGCTGATCGAGCGGCAACAGCCGCCTCAGCCGGTGGGCGAGGCGGTGCGGCTGTTCTACGCGACCCAGATCGGCACGGCGCCCCCCCGGTTCGCCGTCGTGTCCAATCGTCCGGAGGCCATTCCGGAGACCTACACGCGGTATCTGGTGCGGGGGTTCCGGGACGCCTGGGCGTTCACCGGGGCGCCGCTCGACGTCCGGCTGCGGCGCAAGCGGCAGACGCGATGACGCTGGCCCTGTGGATCGCCGCGGCGTATCTGCTCGGCGCCGTGCCCGCAAGCTACGTGGCGGGACGGCTGAAGGGCCTCGACCTGCGCGAGCACGGCAGCAAGAACCTGGGCGCGACTAACGTGTATCGCGTGCTCGGCTGGCGCTCCGCGATCCCGGTGGTCGTGTTCGACGTGGGGAAGGGCGCGGCGGCGGTGGGCGTACTGGGACGCTGGGCGGAAGGCTCGCCCTGGGTGCCCGTGATCCTGGGCGTCGCCGCGGTGCTGGGGCACGTGTTCTCCCCGTTCGTGGGCTTCAAGGGAGGCAAGGGCGTCGCCACGGCCGCCGGGACGTTCCTGGCCCTGGCGCCCGTCGCGGTGCTCGTGGCGCTGCCGGTGTGGGGGGTGTGCCTGTGGCTCACCGGGTACGTGTCGCTGAGCTCGATCGTGGCCTCGGGAACGTTCCCACTCTGGGTGTGGCTCACGACGGAGACGCGGCCGGCGCTGTATGCCAGTGTCGTCCTGGCCGTGATGATCGGGTACACGCATCGCACGAATATCCGGCGGCTCCTCGCTGGCACGGAGAACCGGTTCAGGACGAGGCGGCCGTGAGGGTGGCGGTGCTGGGCGGCGGCGCCTGGGGCACGGCCCTGGCCGACCTCCTGGCGCGAAAGGGGGAGGAGGTCGTGCTCTGGGCGCGTGAGCCGGAGGTTGTGGAGCGCGTCAACCGGGAGCATGTGAACCCGCTGTTCCTGCCGGACGCGCCGCTGGGGCCGTCGCTTCGGGCGGAGGGGGACATTGGGGACGCGGTGCGGGGAGCCGAGATGGTGGTCTCGGCGGCCCCGTCGTTCGCGGTGCGGGAGGTGGCGGAGCGGGCGGCGCCGGCTCTTACCGGTCGGCCGCTGGTGGTGAGCGTGTCGAAAGGGCTGGAGGGGGGGCTGAAAACGATGTCCACCGTGCTGGGGGAGGTTCTGCCTGCCGGGACGACGGTGGCGGTCCTGTCCGGCCCGTCGTTCGCGCGCGAAGTGCACGACCGCCAGCCCACCGCGGTCGTCGCGGCCGCGCGGGACCAGCGGGTGGCCGAGCGCGCCCAGCAGGCGTTCTCGTGCGGGCACTTTCGGGTGTACTCGCACACCGACGTCCTGGGCGTAGAGCTCGCCGGTGCGCTCAAGAACGTGATCGCCCTGGCGGCGGGCATCTTGGAGGGGCTGGGGCTCGGGCATAACCCCCGCGCCGCGCTGATCACGCGGGGGCTGGCCGAGATCACGCGGCTCGGCACTCGCCTCGGGGCCGATCCGATGACCTTCGCGGGGCTGGCCGGCATGGGGGACCTCATTCTCACGGCCACGGGCGCGCTGTCGCGCAACCGCGCGCTCGGGGTCGCGATCGGGACGGGGCAGTCGCTGGAGCAGGCCCAGGCGGGCAAGCGCAGCGTGGCGGAGGGGGTCCACACGGCCCGGACGGCGGTGGCGCTGGGCGACCGGTACGGCGCCGAGCTGCCCATCGC
Organism: Gemmatimonadales bacterium; assembly: GCA_050921735.1. Taxonomy (GTDB): domain Bacteria; phylum Gemmatimonadota; class Gemmatimonadetes; order Gemmatimonadales; family GWC2-71-9; genus DATLXT01. The sequence continues at coordinate 4,366 of JBOHSV010000455.1, forward strand.
GCGCGAGGTGGCGGAGATTCTCTTCACCGGCAAGCCGCCCCGTCAGGCGGTCACCGACTTGATGGAGCGGGATCTGAAAGCGGAGCAGTGGGGGGGGCGGTGAGCGCACCGCAACCGGTGCAGGAGTTCTTTTCGATCGGCGAGGTCTGCCAGCTCACCGACCTGAAGCCGCACGTGCTGCGCTACTGGGAGAGCCAGTTCCGGTTCCTGAACCCGGCCAAGAACCGCTCGGGCAACCGGGTGTACCAGCGGCGCGAGATCGAGCTGATCATGCTCGTGAAGCACCTGCTGTACACGGAGAAGTACACGATCGAGGGCGCGCGGCAGAAGATCGAGCAGTACCGCCGCTCGGGCGAGCTGAAGCCCGAGGCGCGGCGCGCGCTCGCCACCGAGACCGTCAAGGACCTGCGCGCCGAGCTCCAGGCGCTCCTCGCCATTCTGGACGGCCAGACCCCGCCCAATGCCGGGGCCCGCTGACCCGCCGCCGCGCGCGGCCGTCGTC
>JBOHSV010000456.1:0-4615 GCA_050921735.1 Gemmatimonadales bacterium
GCCGTGGAGCGGCTGCGCGAGCTGGTGCGCGCCGGCGAGCTGGGCCGGATCTACTATCTCTACGGCGTGCGGGTCAACCTCGGCCAGGTTCGCGCCGACGAGAACGCGCTGTGGAGCTTCGGGCCCCACGACGTGTCGGTCGCGCTGTCGGTGCTCGACGAGGCGCCCGTGCGCGTGGCGGCCCAGGGGCACTGTTACCTCCAGGCCGGCATCGAAGACGTCGTGTTCCTCACCATGGGGGTCGCGAGCGGGGTGCTGGTCCACGTCCAGCTCTCATGGCTCGATCCCCACAAGGTGCGCCGCCTCACGGTGGTGGGCGCGCGGAAGATGATCGTGTTCGACGACATGGAGCCGCGCGAGAAGCTCCGGATCTACGACAAGGGGGTGGACCGGCCGCCGGAGTACCGGTCGTTCGGCGAGGCGCTGGCGGTGCGCGAGGGGGACATCTTCATCCCCAAGATCCCGAACGTGGAGCCGCTGGCGGCGGAGCTGGGCCACTTTGTGCGCGTGGCCCGCGGCGAGGAGTCGCCGCGCGCGGCGGCCGCCGACGGCGTGCGGGTGGTGCGCGTGCTGGAGGCAGCGTCGCGCTCGCTCGCGGCCGGGGGCGGGCCGGTGGCCCCGTGACGCCGGCCGAGCTGCTGCTCCAGAAGGCCGGGGACCGGAGCGCGGTGTGCGGCGTGGTCGGGCTGGGCTACGTGGGCCTGCCGCTGGCCCTGCAGCTCGTGCGCGCGGGGTACCGGGTGCTGGGCTTCGATCTCAAGCCCGAGGTGGTGGCCGGCCTGACGGCGGGCCGGTCGCACATCGGCGACGTCCCGGACGCGGACGTGGTGCGGGCGGTGGCCGTCGGGCGCTTCCTGGCCACGACGGATCTCGCGCGCCTCGGCGAGCCCGACGCGGTCTCGATCTGCGTGCCCACGCCGCTCTCCAAGACCAAGGACCCCGACGTGAGCTACGTGCTCGCCGCCACCGACTCGGTGAAGCGCACGCTGCGGCGCGGGCAGCTCGTCGTGCTGGAGTCCACGACCTATCCGGGCACGACGCGGGAGCTGCTGCTCCCCGCGTTTCAAGGCACGGGCCTTGCGGTGGGGGAGGACTTCTTCCTGGCGTTTTCGCCGGAGCGGGTGGACCCCGGCAACCCGACGTGGAACACGCGCAACACCCCCAAGGTGGTGGGCGGCATCACCCCGCGGTGCCTCGAGGTCACGCTCGCGCTGTACCGCCCGGCGATCGACACGCTGGTCCCGGTGGGGTCGACGGAGGCGGCGGAGCTGGTGAAGATCCTCGAGAATACGTTCCGCAGCGTGAACATCGGGCTGGTGAACGAGATGGCGATCGTGTGCGACAAGCTGGGCGTCGACGTGTGGGAGGTGATCGACGCCGCGGCCACCAAGCCGTTCGGCTTCATGAAGTTCACGCCCGGCCCCGGGCTGGGCGGGCACTGCATCCCGATCGATCCGCACTATCTCGCCTGGAAGATGCGGGCGCTCAACTACAAGACGCGGTTCATCGAGATCGCGGGCGAGGTGAACTCGGAGATGCCGGAGTTCTGGGTGGGCAAGGTGATGGACCGGCTCAACGACCGCGGCCGGGCGCTGCGGGGCAGCCGGGTGCTGGTGCTGGGCGTGGCGTACAAGAAAGACATCGCCGACGTCCGCGAGAGTCCGGCGCTGGACGTGATCCGGCTGCTGCAGCAGCGCGGCGCGCAGGTCAGCTATCACGACCCGCACGTGCCGCGGCTGCAGGAGGACGCCATCGAGCTCGTCTCGACGCCGCTCACGGCCGAGACGGTGCGCGGGGCCGACTGCGTGGTGGTGGTGACCGACCACTCGAGCGTGGACTACGCCCTGGTAGCGCGGCACGCGCCGGCGGTCGTGGACACGCGGCACGTCATTCGGCCGCGCGGTGACGGATGAAGGTCGCGGTGGTGGGGACGGGCTACGTCGGCCTGGTGGTCGGCGCGTGCCTGGCCGAGACGGGGAACGAGGTGGTGTGCGCGGACGTGGACGAGGCGAAGATCGCGGGCTTGCGCCGGCACCGCCTCCCGATCTACGAGCCGGGGCTGGAGCCGCTGGTGGCGCGGAACGGGCGGGACGGGCGGCTGCGGTTCACCACCGACGTGGCCGAGGCGGTGCGCGTCTCCGACATCGTGTTCATCGCCGTGGGCACGCCGCCCGACGAGGACGGGTCCGCGGACCTGCAGCATGTGCTCGCCGTCGCGCGCACTATTGGCGAGAACCTCAACGGCCCGAAGGTGGTGATCACCAAGAGCACGGTCCCGGTCGGCACGGCCGCGCGGGTGCGCGCCGAGATCGCGCGCCACAGCACCGTGCCGTTCCACGTCTGCGCCAACCCAGAGTTCCTCAAGGAAGGGGCGGCGGTCGAGGATTTCATGAAGCCCGATCGCGTCGTGGTCGGCGTGGATTCCGAGGAGGCCGCCCGGATCCTGGAGGAGCTGTACGCGCCGTTCGTGCGGACGGGGAACCCGCTGCTGTTCATGGACGTGGCCTCCGCGGAAATGACCAAGTACGCCGCCAACGCGATGCTCGCGACCCGGATTTCGTTCATGAACCAGGTGGCCGCGCTGTGCGAGCGCCTGGGCGCCGACGTCACCCTGGTGCGCCGCGGGATCGGCAGCGACCGCCGCATCGGACCGGCCTTCCTGTTTCCGGGGCCGGGCTACGGCGGCTCGTGTTTCCCGAAAGACGTGCAGGCGTTGATCAAGAGCGGCGAGGAGCAGGGGGTCTCGCTCGAGATCCTGAAAGCCGTGGAGGCGGCGAACGAGCGTCAGAAACGGGTGCTGTTCGACAAGCTCAGCCGGCACTTCGACGGGCGGTTGCGGGGTCGCACGGTGGCCGTCTGGGGCTTGTCGTTCAAGGCGGAGACGGACGACGTGCGGGAGAGCCCGGCGCTGGTGCTCGTGGAAGCCCTGCTGGAGGCGGGCGCCGCCGTGCGGGTGCACGACCCCGCCGCGATCGACAGCGCGCGGCACCAGCTGGGCGATCGCGTGGCGTACGCCGAGCAGGCCTACGACGCCCTCGAGGGCGCCGACGCCCTCGCCATCGTCACCGAGTGGCTGGAGTACCGCAACCCGGCCTTCGACCGCATCAAGCGGCTGCTGGCGCGGCCCCTCATCGTGGACGGGCGCAACCTGTACGACCCGGACAAGCTCGGCCGCCTCGGCTTCACCTACGACAGTATCGGCCGCCGCTTGGCATGCGCGTCCTCGTAACGGGCGCCGCCGGCTTCCTCGGCTCCCACCTGTGCGACCGCCTGCTCGCCGCGGGCGCGCGCGTGGTGGCGATCGACAACTGCATCACGGGCAACCCGGCCAACCTGGCCCACCTCGAGCACCACCCGCAGTGGCAGTACATCCGGCACGACGTCAGCACCTACATCGAGGTCGAAGGCCCGCTCGACGGCGTGTTCCACTTCGCCAGCCCGGCGAGTCCCGTGGACTACCTCGAGCTGCCGATCCAAACGCTCAAGGTGGGCTCGCTGGGCACCCACAAGGCGCTGGGCCTGGCGCGGGCGAAAGGGGCGCGCTTCCTGCTCGCGTCCACGTCCGAGGTGTACGGCGACCCCCTGGTGCACCCGCAGCCGGAGTCGTACTGGGGCAACGTCAACCCGGTGGGGCCGCGCGGCGTGTACGACGAGGCCAAGCGCTTCGCCGAAGCCATGACCATGGCCTACCACCGCTACCATGGGCTGGATACGCGCATCGTGCGGATCTTCAACACGTACGGGCCGCGCATGCGCCCCAACGACGGACGCGTGGTCTCGAACTTCATCGTGCAGGCGCTGCGGGGCGAGCCGCTGACGGTCTACGGCGACGGCTCCCAGACCCGCTCTTTCTGCTACGTGGACGACCTGATCGAGGGGATCACGCGGCTGTTCGAGCGCGGCACGCCCGATCCCACGAACATCGGGAACCCCCGCGAATTCACCGTCCAGCAGCTCGCCGAGCGCGTGCTGGCGCTCACCGGGAGCCGCAGCCCCATCGCGCGCCAGCCGCTCCCCACCGACGATCCCAAGGTGCGGCAGCCGGACATCACGCGGGCCCGGGAGACGCTGGGGTGGGAGCCGCAGGTCACGCTGGACGACGGCTTGCGCCGGACCGTGGCCTATTTTCGCGAGACCCTGGCGCGGTGACGGCGCCGGCGCGGGTGGTGGTCACCGGCGCGGCCGGCTTCATCGGGTCCCACGCCTGCGAAGCCCTGCTGGCCCGGGGGCACACCGTGGTCGGCATCGACAACTTCGACGCGTTCTATCCCCGCGCCGTGAAGGAGCGGAACCTGAGCGGCCTGCGGGCGCAGGCGGCGTTCCGGCTGGTGGAGGCCGACATCGTGCGCGACCCGCTGCCGGTCGAGGGGGCGGCGGCCCTGGTGCACCTCGCGGCGCGGCCCGGCGTGCGGCCGTCGCTGGCCGACCCGGCGGGCTACCTGGTCACGAACGTCGTCGGGACCGCCCGCGTGCTCGAGGCCTGCCACCAGGCCGGCGTGGGGCGGGTCGTGCTGGGATCCTCGTCGTCGGTGTACGGCGACGCCACGCCCGCGCCGTTCCGCGAAGATGCGCCGGCGGCCGCCCCCATCTCGCCGTACGCGGCCAGCAAGCGGGC
>JBOHSV010000457.1:0-4917 GCA_050921735.1 Gemmatimonadales bacterium
GCTCCCGGCGGGCCGAGGACGCGTCCCCGCCCGCGTCGTGCCGCTCGTCGGCCTTCGCTCCAGCCAGCTCACGGAGGTTGCGCGGCGCGAGTACGATCCCCAGCAGGGCTCCGACCGCCACGCCCAGGAGGAAGGCGCCTCCCCTGCCGCCGCGCTCGCTCACGTCACGCTCCGCCATGGCTCCTCGAAACTAGGACGCCGCGACGTCGACCACCAGCCCGTCGTGCCCCGGCGCGACGCCGGCCGGCAGCCGCGCGGCGAGCTCGGCGTGGAGCGAATCGTGCGTCAGATGCGTGAGAAACGTGCGGCGCGCGCCGATCCGGCGCGCCGCGTCCACCGCCTCGGGAATGGAGAGGTGCAGCGGATGCGGCTGGGGCAGCAGGGCGTTGAGCACCAGCACGTCCAGGCCGGCGAGCAGCGTCGCCGCCCGTGACGGGATCTCCTTGACGTCGGTGAGGTACGCCACGCGGCCCACCCGGTAGCCGAACACCGATTGCTCGCCGTGCGGCAGCGCGATCGGCCGCACCGCGAACCCCGCGATGCGCGCCTCGCGGTCGGGATCGAGCACGTGCGCCGTCATTTCCGGCTTGTTCGTGCCCGGGGGCGGCCGGACGGCGCGGTCGAAGATGTAGGCGAAGCGCTGCCGCAGCTCCGCCATGGTCTCGGCCGGGCCGTAGGCGGGCAGGCCCGCGCCCTGCCGGACGGACAGCGCGCGCAGGTCGTCGATGCCGTGCACGTGATCGGCGTGGGCGTGGGTGTAGAGCACCGCGTCCACCCGCTCCACCCCCGCCGCCACCAGCTGGAGCCGCAGCTCGGGAGGGGTGTCGATGAGCAGCCGGCGCCCGTCGCTCTCGATCACCGCCGCCGTGCGGGTGCGGTGGTCGCGCGGATCGGGCGACGTGCAGGTGCGGCAGCGACACCCGATCTGCGGCACGCCGTACGAGGTCCCCGTCCCCAGCAGGATCAGCCGCACCTCACACCACCTCGACCTTGAGGAGGTTGGTCGTGCCCGACGTCTCCCAGGGGACGCCGGCCGTCATCACGATGCGGTCGCCCGGCCGCGCCAGCTCGCGCTTCAGGATGAGGTCACGCACCACGGCGAGCATCGCGTCGTAATCCGGCACGCGGTCCACGAGCACGGGCGTCACGCCCCAGACCAGCGCCAGCTGGCGGTAGGTCAGCGGCTCCGTCGTCACGGCCAGGATCGGCACCGTGGGCCGCAGCGCCGCGACCTTGCGCGCGGTGAAGCCGCCCGTGGTGAGCGACACGATGAGCGGGGTGCGCAGCATGCGGGCCACCGCGCTCGTGCCGATCGCGATGGCGTCCTCCACCGGCACGTGGTCCCGTTCGGGAAACCGCCGCTCGTCGCGCGGGGGGACCTGGCGCTCGATCTCCCGGATGATCCGGTCCATCGCCCGGACGGCGTCGAACGGATAGGCGCCCACCGCGGTCTCGGCCGAGAGCATGACGGCATCGGTGCCGTCGAGAATGGCGTTGGCCACGTCGGAGGCTTCGGCGCGGGTGGGCCGCGGGTGCTCGACCATGGATTCGAGCATCTGCGTCGCCGTGATGACCGGCCGGCCGTGCAGGTTGGCCTCGCGAATCAGCCGCTTCTGGACCAGCGGTACCTGCTCGAACGGCAGCTCCACGCCCAGGTCGCCGCGCGCCACCATCACCGCATCGGCCGCCTGGAGGATCCGCTCGAGATCGTCGAGCGCGGCCGCCTTCTCGATCTTCGCCACCAGCTTCACCGGCTTCGGCACGAGCCCGCGCAGCTCGGCGAGGTCCTCGGCACGCCGCACGAACGAGAGGGCGAAGTACTCCACGCCGAACTCGAGCGCGTGCCGCACGTCTTCCCGGTCCTTCGCGGTGAGCGCCGGAGCGCTCACCTGCACCCCGGGCAGGTTCATCCCCTTGTTGCTGGTCAGCGTGCCGCCCACCAGCACCCGGGTCTCCACGCGCGGCGGCTCGACCCGCGTCACGTCGACCGACAGCAGGCCATCGTTCAGCAGGATTCGGGCGCCGGGCCCGACGTCGCGCGCGAGCTCGGCGTATGTGGTGGGCAGGTCGCCGGGGCGGGCCTGGTCTTCGGGCGCGAACACCACGGTCTCCCCCGGCACCAGCTCGCGGGGGGCCGGCAACGCGCCCACCCGGATGCGCGGCCCCTGGAGATCGAGCACCACCGCCACCGGCAGCCCGCGCTGGTCCGCGGCCCGCCGCACCGCCCGAATCCACCGGCCGCGCTCGTCCGGCGTCCCGTGCGAGGCGTTGACGCGGATCACGTCGGCCCCCGCATCGAGCAGGCCTCCAATGCCCTCGTCGCTGCCGGTCGCCGGACCCAGCGTCGCGACGATCTTGGTGCGCCGAATCGGCTCCGCCTTCCGGGCTACCCGATCACGCTGGCTGCTCATGCCGGGCAATGTACGGCCACCGGGCGCCGCCGTACACGCGCCTCCAACCACCCGCAGGCGCCTCGACTCCGGGAGGTTTTCAACATTCCACGTGGAGTACTCGAGTGTGGAAAACCGCGAAACTCAGGGGACGAGCTTGATTTCCTTGCCCTCGAACCGGCGCCGCAGCTCGTCCAGCAGGTGGATGGCGCGTTGAATCGAGGAGGCGGGCAGTCCTTCCACCGTCCGGGCGGCCAGGCGCCGCTCCAAGTGGCCGACGCGGAGCAGGACTTCCAGCCCGTGGCGGGTGAGGGTCACCCGGACCCCCCGGTCGTCGTCGGGATCGGGCGTGGTTTCCACCAGGCCGCGGCTCTCCAGGCGCTGGACGAACGTCGTGGCCGCGGCCCGCGAGACGCCGAGGAGTGCGGCGACTTCGGACGGACGCGCGCCGTCGGGCCCGGCCCGGTCCACCGCCTGCAGCGCGGCGTGGCCGCGCTGCGACAGCCCGAACGCCTTGAACGCGCGGTCGCCCGCGCGCTCCGCGGCCTGGCGGGCGGTCGTCACAGCCTCGATGAGCTGGAGCGCGAGCTCCGAGCGATCCGCCATCGAGCGCCGTCAGGCCTCGGGCAGGGACGGGAGACTGGTTAACATGTTGACCGTTAATATGCTAATTAGCTTCGGACGCGCAAGGGCCGCACCGGCTAACAGGTGGCTGACCAATCCACCGCGGACTCGCGTCGGCAACGCTGGCAGGTCAGGCGGGCGGGTTTGGCCCCCGGCGGTAGGTCCTGGCGCTCGGCGCAGTGCGGGCACACCGCGTACGTCGTCACCCCGTCCTCCCCCTTCCCTCCCCCGAGCGTGGGACGGAGGACGCCGGTCCGGACGACGACGCTCCAACTGTCGGGCGGCTGCCGGCGAATGGTCAGATCGGCGCGGCTCATGCGTACCGGCCGGCCGCGCACCTCGAGCACCACCTGGTCACCGCCCGCGTCCCCCTCGAGGATGACGTACCAGGCGCCCCGGCGGAGGACGTCCGCCACGCCGTCGGTGCAACGGGCCCAGCCGCGTTTGGTCATGGGGCGCCCCATCATAGCACATTAAATTGGCTCATGCGAGAAATCGGCCGCATCGTCCGCTTGCAGATTCAGCGATCCTCGCTCAAGACGGGCGAGAAACCGGACCGGGTGTACGACCCCGCCCCGCTGGTGGCCGTGCCGCGGCTCGCGATCACGCCGGACGGCGCGCTCGGCGAGGGACCGGACCGGAGCTGGCTCGTGGACGTGCACCACCGCGCCCACCCGGCGACCAAGAACGAGGACGGCGAGCACGGGATTTCCGTGGGGTTCACGGCGCACTATGCCGCCATGCGCGACCGCTTCGGCGACCGGATCGTCGTGGGCTGCGCGGGCGAGAACATCATTGCCGAGACGGCGCGGACGTTGGCCTCCGACGACCTCAGCCAGGGGCTCGCGGTGCTCGATGCCGCGGGCCGCGAGGCCCTGCGGCTCGCCGTGCTCGACGTGGCGCACCCGTGCCGGCCGTTCACGGGCTGGGCGCTGGGGCGCCGGGTCGAGCCGGAAGCGCTGAGAGAGCATCTGCAGTTTCTCGACGGCGGGATGCGGGGGTATTACTGTGTGGCGGAGACGGCCGGCATCGTCTCCGTAGGCGACAGGTTGGCAGTGCTGTAGGAAACCGGACAGGCAACTACTAGACGGACAGGCGGCCAGTTGGGCAACAGCAAACGGGGATCGGGAGAAGCCTCTCCCGACCCCCGTCGCCTGCGTACCCACTGGCCGTCTGTCCGTCTAGCCTTTGCCAATCCTACTCACCACCGCCTGCTCCCTGTCCCCTCAGGATAATTCGTCCCACGCCAGCGCGGCCGACTTCCGGCAGCGGTCGCAGGCCATCTCCCCAAGGTCCCGGTCCACCGCCTGGCGATGGCGGCAGGTGGGGCACACGGCATAGGTGAGGGGGAACACGCGCCCCACGCGCTGCAGCACGCGGGGCTCGCACTGCACGATGGTCCACCGTTCGGGCGGGTGGTAGCGGATCTCGAGCAGGCGCTTGTCCACCGGCACGTTCTTTCGATTGACGTCCAGCACGACGATGTTGCTCGATGAGATTCGGACGACGGGGTACCAGGCGCCGCGGCGCAGGGTATGGGCGCCGGCCGGTCCGACGCGGGCCCAGCCCTTCGCCTGCAGCCGAGTGGGGGTGATGCGGCGCGTGTCGGTCATGGCCCAAAAGTACGCCGCCCCCGGCAGGGGGCGGCGTGACAGCAGTCACAGAGCGCGAGGTCAGCGCCGTGTGAGCCAGGTGGCGCGGCGTCTGTCACCTACATCACCCGCATTCTGAGTAGCCGCACACGTGGCACTTGGCGCACCCTTCGATGAACGCCAGCTGGGAGCCGCAGTCGGGGCACGCGCCGATGAAGTCCTGGTCCGGGCCGGTGCGGACCTCGGCGGCCGCGGCGCGCCCGGCCTCCCCCGCGATCACCGGGCGCGCCGGGAGCGGGGGGAGCGGGGGG
>JBOHSV010000458.1:0-4600 GCA_050921735.1 Gemmatimonadales bacterium
ACTCCCTGCTCGTGGCGGCGCGCCGCGCCAGCGCGCCGCGCGACACGGCCGCCCGCCGCGCGCCCGACCTCGTGGACCTGGCGGCGCTCGATTCGACCATCCGGTTCGACATCCGCTACGCCGGCACCAACAACTTTCTCGGCACCCCGTTCTACCGGGCCCCGCGCGCCTTCCTCCAGCGCCCGGCCGCCCTGGCCCTGGTCCGCGCCCACCACCGCCTGCGACCGGATGGCTACGGCCTGCTGATCCACGACGCCTACCGGCCGTGGTACGTGACCAAGGTGTTCTGGGACGCCACGCCCGACTCGCTGCACTGGCTCGTGGCCGATCCCTCGCGCGGCTCCCGGCACAACCGCGGGTGCGCCGTGGACCTGACGCTGTACGACCTGGCTACGGGCCGCCCCGTCGAGATGGTGGGGACGTACGACGAAGCGTCCCCCCGCTCGCGGGCGGACTACCCGGGCGGCACCGCGCTGCAGCGCTGGCACCGCGACCTGCTGCGGCGCGTCATGGAAGCGGAGGGCTTCTCGGTATACGAGGCCGAATGGTGGCATTTCGACTACCGCGAGTGGCGCGAGTACCCCGTGCTGAACCTCACCTTCGAAGCGCTCGGCCGGCCGTGAACCGCCGCGACTTCGCGCGAGCGCTCGCCGGCCTGACCGCAGGGTTGGGCTTCCGGCCGAGGGCGCTCGCGGACCTGCCGACGCGGCGCCTGGGTAGCACGGATCTCGAGATTCCGATTCTGAGCCTCGGCGGCAGCCACGTGGGCCACGCGGGCTCGGAAGCGGCGGGCCGCCGACTCGTCGAGGCCGCGTACGACGCCGGTGTTCGTCTGTTCGATACGGCCGAGAGTTATCAGGCGGGCACCTCCGAGCGCTGGATCGGGCTGGCGCTCGAAAGCGTGCGCCGCTCCGTGCTCCTCATGAGCAAGACGTTCGCGTTCCCCGAGCGCACGCGCGACAGCGCGCGCCGGCACCTCGCGGGGAGCCTGGAGCGCCTGCGCACGGACTACCTCGACCTCTGGCAGCTCCATAGCGTCCGCTCCGTGGCGGACGTGGACCGCGCGTTCGGATCCGCCGGCGCGATGGAGTACGTGCTCGAGGCCAAGACGCAAGGACTCGTGCGCTACGTCGGCGTGACGGGACACGTGCTCCCCGCGGCCCAGCTGCGCGCCCTGCACTACTGGGATCGGGGGATCCGGTTCGACGCGATGCAGATGCCGATCAACCCCATCGACTATCACCAGCGGAGCTTCCAGCGGGAGGTGCTGCCGGAGCTCGTGCGGAGGAAGATCGGCGTGATCGCCATGAAGACGTCCGCCGACGGGCGGCTCTTGCGCGAGCGCATCTGCACCGCCGCGGAATGCCTGCGGTACGTGTGGTCGCTGCCCGTGGACGTGGCGGTCGTCGGGATGGAGCGACCGGGTCTGGTACGGGAGAACGCGCGGCTGGCCCGGGAGTTTCAGCCGATGGCGCGCGAACAACTGGACGAGCTGCGCCGGCGGATCGCCCGGCGCGCGCGTCTCGACCTCGAGTGGTACAAGGGAGGGTGAGGAAGATGGCCGGCGACCCGCGAATCGCGCTGCTGCTCCGGGTGCTGGACCAGGCCTTCGACCGCCGCGCCTGGCACGGGACGGGGCTCTGGGGATCGCTGCGGGGACTCGGCTACCGCGAGGCGCTGCGGCGGCCGGCGCGGGGGCGGCACAACATCTGGGAAATCGCGCTGCACACGGCGTACTGGAAGTACATCGTGCGCCGCCGGCTGACGCGCGACGAGAGCCTCGCGTTCCCCCGCGCGGGGAGCGACTGGCCGCCCCTGCCCGCCCGCCCGGGTCCCCGCCCGTGGAAGGCCGACGTGGCCTTGCTCAGGGCAGAGCATCGGCTGCTGCGGCACGCTATCGCGCGCTTTCCGGCGTCACGCCTCGGCGCGCGGGGCTGGCGCTCGCAGTGGACCAACGAGCAGCACATCTACGGCATCGCCTCGCACGATCTGTATCATGCGGGACAGATTCAGCTGCTCAAGCGACTGATGCGGTGAGGCCGAAGCCCGCCCCGCGTATCTTTCGGCCATGCGCACTGCTGCCACGATCGCGTTCACGCTGGTGCTGTGTGTCTCCGGAGCCGAGGCGCAGGGAGGTCGGGACCCCGGTCCCCTGCCGCGGGGCGACCTGTTCCACCCGCTCCTGGCCGACCCCAAACAGCCGCAGTTCTTTGGCTTCGAGTCGCTGGAGGTGCTCGCGTCGCACGAGCTGGGCAACTGGCGGCTGTACGGCGGCGGCGAGTACCTCGTGCGCCACGAGCCCGCCGATCTCGATCCGGCCCTGGTGCACGCGGGGGTCGAATACCGGCATGCGGGCGCCCTGATGCGGCTGGGGCGGCTGGGGGCCGGACGCTTCGTCGCCGCACTCGACGCCAAGTCCATCCAGGAGCGCAAGTGGCAGGTGGGCTGGGCCTTCCGGGTGGGCGTGGAGTTCGGCCCCGCGCACCGGGGGCCCGTTCTGGGCCGCAGCTGGAGCGTGGCGATCGAGGGGTACGACGGCCCCGCACCCTACGGGCAGTCCTACGGCGATAACGCGTCGTCGCTCGGCCTGGGCCTGCACTTCACCCTGTGAGCGGTCAGTCCCCCTGCAACCGCCTGAGGGCCCGCCGGTGTTTCTTGGTCGGTCGACCCTTTCCTTCGTAACGGATCGACGGCGCGAGGCGCAGCTGCTCCGCCAGCTTGGCGCGCCCCGACCGGCTCTCGGGCGTCTCCTCGTACAGGGCCGCCGCGGCCCGCGCGGACCCGCGGCGCCCCGACAGCGCGCGAACCGTTACGTCGTGCTCGTAGGGACCCACGCGAACCCGCAGGCGATCGCCCGGCCGCACGGCCTTCGCGGGCTTGGGCCGTTCGCCGTTGACGTGGACTTTCCCGCCGGCCACCGCCTGGGCGGCGAGGCTGCGGGTCTTGAAAAAGCGGGCGGCCCACAGCCAACGATCGATGCGGACGGTCACGATCTGCGCAATCTAATGCTCCCCGACCCGGTCTCCACGACGATGTGCCCCCGCCCGTCGCCGATCGTGCCGCGAAAGTGCGACCGCCCCATGCGCGTCGCCTGCACCGGAAACGCGAAGTCGATGTTCCCGCTGCCGGTTTCGATCTCGATCTGCGCCCCGAGAGATTCGGGGATCGCGAGCGTCACGCCCCCCGAGCCGGTGTCGATGGAGAGCGATTCGACGTCGCTCGACAGCGCCATCGTCACCGAGCCGCTGCCGGTGTCGATCGAAATGTCGCGGGCCCGCACTGCTCCGGCGGCCGTTCTGGATCTGCGGGTGACGGCGCGGGATTACATCGCGCCGACCGCCTGCCTGACTCGCTGCACGGCCGCGAGCAGCTGCTCCGCCTGGTCGGCCGACAGCCGGCCGGTCCGCACGGCCGCCTCCACCTGATTCACGAAGGCCGCGAGCTGGTTCAGGGCCGCCTCCGGGTTGCCCCGGTCGAGCTGGTGCATGGCCGCTTCGAGCACCACGATCAGGGCGTTGGCGTTGCCACGGTTCACGCTGCCGTCAGCGACCCACTGCTCGATCGGGCCCACGAGCCAGGCCTGGATCGCCTGCGCAGACGACATCACCGACACCTGCGCCTGGGCCGCACCCTCGCCGCCGTCATCACGGACCACCACCCGCACCGTGTACACTCCGGCCACGGAGTAGACGCGGCTCAGCGAGAAGGACTTGCCGTCGAGCGCCAGGGCCTCCGCGCCCGCGCCGTCGCCGTAGTCCACGGTCGCGCTCCAGGCGTCCGCGCCCGGATCCGCGAAGGTCCCCGAGGCCGAGTACCGCTCGCCGGCCAGGAGCGAGGCGCCAGCGAGGGCGCTCACCGCCGGGGCCACGTTGGCCACCGTCACGGACCGCTCGACCACGGTCGTATGGCTCGGGTCGGAGACGGCCAGCGTCACGGTGTAGACGCCATCGTCGGCGTAGCGGTGGGTGACGCTGAAGCCGCTCACCGCGGCCGAGCCGTCACCGAAGTTCCACACATAGGTCAGCGCATCGCCATCCGGGTCGCTCGAGCCGGCGGCGGAGAACACCAGCTCGGCGCCTTCCGCGCCCGCCGCGGCGCCGCTGATCTGCGCCACGGGCGCCCCGTTGATCGCGAAGATCCCCGTCTTGGCCGCGAAGATCTCGGCCGAGGCGAGGGGGCCGATGGCACTCTGGCCCTGCGCGAAGAGAACGCCCTGCCCGCCCAGATTCGTGACGGTGTAGTCGTAGCGGGCCGACTGGAGCTGGCCGACCGCGATGAAGGCGCCGCTGGCCGGGTCAAAGACCTCCGCCTCGCTCAGGGCCGCGCCGCCCGCCTGGCCGCCGGCCACGAGCACGTGCCCGCTCGGCAGCGCCGACACGCGATGGTGGCTGCGCGCCCGTCCCATCGAACCGACGGCCGACCAGCCGCCGGTCGCCGGGTTGAGCACCTCCGCGCTGGCATGGAGCACCAACCCGCCGACCGGGTCGTGTATTACCGGGCGGGAAACATGGGGCGGGGGCGGGGGAAGGGGCCGATCCGGACGCTGATCATCCGGCGGGTCGAAAGCCGCATCGTGTTCGTTAACGTCCCCGATGTCGTA
>JBOHSV010000459.1:0-2453 GCA_050921735.1 Gemmatimonadales bacterium
GACGACACGTGGGCGCGCATTGACGAGTGGCTCGAGCGCGCCTCCCGGGCGGGCGAGCGTTTCGGGGTCGCGGACCTGCTGATCGGGGCCATTGCCGCGGACCGGGGTGCGACGCTATGGTCGCTGGACGCGGATTTCGCCCGGATGGCGCGCTTGCGGTTGGTCGAGCTGCACCACCCACCTACGTCATCCCGGTGACCACCACCAAGCGCCAGGACACGCTCACCGTGCCGGGAGCTCGAACCCCAGCAGGCTGGCATCCCCGACGGGCGTGACGTAGAGCCGCCGCCGCGCGACATCCACCGCGAACGCGCCCGCCTCGTCCACATCGGGCAGGACCACGCGGCGCCGCAGCACGCCTCCATCGCCGAAGACCAGGATGACGCATGGCTGCCCCGGTGGCGTTTTGAGGAGGAGCCAGAGCTCGTCGCCCTCGACCAGGGCGTCCTGCACGTAGTTCAGTGTGGCGAACCTGGCGGGTTGGCCCGCGAGATCCCGGCTCCGATCGAAGAACGCCTGCTTGATCAGCGGTAATTCGGGCGCCTCGATCGGGACTCCCCATAGCATTGGGCCCGCGACGTCGTACCGTCGCAGCACGCCCTCGGCCGTTAGCACGAGCCACAACCCGCCGTCGGCAGCGAAGACGGGCCAGGCGAAGTTGCGAAACATCTCCGGCACGTTCCCCTTCTCGGCGTCCGCCTTGATCGCCGTGACGTGAAACGCCTCGGTTGCCGGCGCGAGCAGCTCCCCGACGCCGCCCAGGTCCGTGCCGTCCTGTGCGTACAGCCGCACCAGCACGGAATCGTTCATGCCGTAGGAGGCCGCGGCCATGCGGCCGTCGGGAGCGAACGTGAGGGGGGCGACGGCGGCCGCGAGTGGCATGGGATGACTGCGGACGAAGGTGCCCGCGGTCGTGAACACGTCGACACGCAGATTCCCGGAATTCGTGACCCGAAGCGTGTCGCCGGCGAGGCCCAGGTGGAGGGGGCCCTGGAACTCGCCGGGGCCGCGGCCTTCGCGCCCGATGAACCGGGTTGCGCCGGTGGCCGGCTCGATCACGACGATCCGCCCGGCCCGCCAGCCGAGCACGTGGACGTTGCCCGATTCGTCGACCGCCAGGTCCGCGGGCGTCGCGACGAGTTCCGATTCTGAGCGGACGAGGGTGTCGGCGTCGGCCAGCGCAATCTCGATAGGGCCGCGCTCGGCGCCGGCGCAGGCGGCGAGCAAAGTCAGCCAGAAGCCTGGCCTCGGGGGGCACAAGCAGGCGTTCCAGCCCGGGAAGGCTCCGCCGGCTGGGAGCCGCCTAGCGCGTAATGACCCTGAATCCGACGAGCTCGTGCTCGTCACCACGTTGCCGCACTCCCCAAGCGTGCGCACCATGCGCTTCGCGTAACTCGACGGTCGCGGGACCATGAACCCTGAGGGCCAGCCGGCCCGCCGCATCAAGCACATCCCAGCGCCGGATCCCCGAACTGTCCTCACGCTGGATCCACACACTCCCGTCTGATGCCGCGATTAGTGCGGCTGCCGGCGGAAAGAACGCAGGCCTATTGAGAGCTTCGGTGACTGCGCTCTGGGCCGCACGCGCGCTGGGGAAGCGGTCGCGGATCTGCGCCGCGATCTCGCCAGCGCGCCGGGCCACCTCTGCATCGCGGAGCGGGATCGGGCGATAGGTCACCTCGGTTACAAAGATCGGGCTGGAGGTCTCTCCGAACGCGAGGATCCGGTACCGAGCCTCTCGTGAGTCGTCAGCGGTCGGTCGTCGTACCACGAAGATGCGATGGCCTCCGGGCGACACCGCAACGAGATCATCGGTCGCCCAGGGCTGCCGCATCTCGAGCTGGCTATTGCCACCAGGTAGGGGCACGACCAGCCACGATCTACCGTACGACAGACGCACGACTGTATCCGCCGTTCCGCCCAGCCGAGGAGCTCGCAGCAGAAAGTACCCACTGTCCTCCACAAAGCGCTGATCCGGGGGGTACCAACGTTCCATCGCCAGCAGATTGCCGTTCGCACCCATAGCGATTGGACGCACCGTCAATCGGCGAGGTCCGGATAGGGCCGGGATCTGCGACGCGGCAACCAAGGAACCAAGGCCGTGATCCGCGTACAGCGTAAGTCGCTCCTGAAGGAGGTCGAGCACCCAGAGAGTGTCGGCGATCCATCCTAGCCTGAGGGGGCCCGTGAACTCTCCAGGCCCTGCACCGCCCCGGCCACGGGTGCGAAGTAGTCGGCCACCCTCGTCGAAGACGAGCACCGCTGGCGTCCCCCGCGCAGCGAGGAATAGCTGCCCCCCCGCGGCCCGACGGAACTCTAGAACGGCAGACAGGCTAACCGCGTCGGGGACAGCGACTCTTCCATCCTCTTCCAGCGTCGCCACTGGCGACTGTCCTATCACTGAGGCATCTGCACCCCCGCACAATCCGACGATGATGCCGAGCCTCCTCAGC
>JBOHSV010000460.1:0-3155 GCA_050921735.1 Gemmatimonadales bacterium
ACACGCCGCGCGAGGCCGGTGCGATCACCGCACCGGCCTCGCGGTACGCTTCGTCCGGGAAGGCAGCCCCTTCGCCGGCCCCGCGCTCCACCAGCACGTCGAAGCCGCCTTTCACGAGGCGACCCACAGCATCGGGTACGAGCGCCACACGCCGCTCGTTCGGCGCGGACTCCCTGGGTACGCCGATCTTCACGCGCGCACGGCCTCGTCAGGACGGCGGGAGCCGGTCGCGCTGCCGGGCCAGCATCCGCTCGGCGAAGTCGAGCCGCTCGGCCAGCTCCCCCACCTCGCGCTGGAGGTGATCGACCTGATCCGCCAGCTGGGTGAAGCGCCGGTCCCCCGGGGCCACCGGGACGCCACCCACCGCGCCCTCCCACCGACGGATGGTCCGGCCGTCGCCATCGCGAAAGTCCCCCGCGGTAATCACGATCAGGTCGTAGAGCCACCAGAGGCCGAAGCCGCCGAGCGTCAGGATCATGAGCACCCCGCTGCCCACCTTGCCCACGTAGAAGCGGTGGAGCCCGACCACGCCCCCCACGATGGCGAGCGCCAGGGTGGCGCCCCGGGAGCGATCGGAAACCTCTTCGCCCGCGTCCGCGGGTTCGTAGCGGTCCACCGGCCCCCGCGAGTAGGTCATGCCGCTGCCTGGACCAGCGCCTCGAGCTGGGCGCGCGGGACCGCTCCGGTCTGGCGGGCGGCCTCGCGCCCGCCGCGGAACGCGATCACGGTGGGAATCCCGCGGACGCCGAAGCGCTGCGTCGTCACGGCGTTACGGTCGGTGTCCAACTTCAGCACGAGGATCTCCCCGGCCCGGTCGTGGGCCAGGGCGTCGAGCACGGGCGCCATGACCTTGCACGGACCGCACCACTCGGCGTAGAAGTCCACGAGCACCGGTACGTCGGCCTCGCCCACGACGCGCTCGAACGCCACGTCGCTCACGGCCAGCGGCCGGTCGAGCAGGATCGGCCGCCCGCATTTGCCGCACTTGGGCCGGTCGGCCACCCGGCCGAGGTCCACACGATTGAGCGTCTGGCAGAAGGGGCAGACCACCGTGGCACGGCGGCTCGGCGTGGTGGCTGGGGCGGTCATGGCAAGGGGAAACGCTAGCAGCGTCGGGCGAACCGCGCTACCATCTTGACGCCGCACGGTGGATGTTATACTGTATCGTAACAACGATACAGCGACATGTTCGACCGCATCGATCCCCGCAGTCCCACGCCGCTCTACGCCCAGATCGCCGATCGCGTGCGCGTCGCGATCGCGGCGGGCGAGCTCCGCGCGGGCGATCCCCTCCCCTCCGTGCGCCAGCTCGCCACGCGCCTGCGGGTCAACCCGGCCACCGTCGTGCAGGCCTACCGCGACCTCGAGGCGGAGGGGTTCGTGGAGATGCGCCAGGGCACGGGCACCTTCGTGCAGGACGTCGCGGCCGACCGCCGCACGCGCGAGCGGGCGCGTCGCGCGGCGCAGCTCGTGCGCCACTTGATCGCTGAGGCCGGCCGCCTGGGCATCCCGTTGGCCGAGCTGACCGCCGCCGTGGAGCAGGAACTCGGAGCGAGGATCTCATGACCCACGCCATCATGATCGAGCACCTGCATTACCGGGCCGGCAAGACCTTCGTCATTCCGGACTTGTCGCTCTCAGTCCCGAGCGGCGCGATCTACGGCTTTCTCGGCCCCAACGGGGCCGGGAAGACGACTACCATCCGCCTGCTGCTCGGTATGCTCCGTCCGCGCTCCGGGACAATCACCGTACTGGGTCAGGCGATGCTCTCCGAAGCACCCCGTGTTCTCGCGCAGGTCGGGTTCGTCCCCGAGCAGCCGCACCTCGACCCGACGCTGACCGTGGAGGAGACGATGCGGTTCCACGCCGCCTTCTTCCGCGCCTGGGACTGGACCTGGGCGCGGGAGCTGGTCGGCGCGTTCGCGCTCGATGGCCGTCAGGTGTTCGGGCAGCTCTCCAAGGGCCAGAAGGGCAAGCTGATGATGCTCCTGGCGCTCGCCCAGGGCCCCGAGCTGCTGGTGCTCGACGAGCCCACCGAGGGGCTCGATCCTATCGTCCGGCGCGACCTGCTCGCCGCCCTGCTCGAGTACGTGTCGCAGCGGCGGGCCACGGTCCTGATCTCCAGTCACCTGATCCACGAGCTGGAGCGGATCTGCGACTGGGTCGGCGTGATGGATGACGGCCGGTTGGTGGCCGAGGTCCCCATGGAGGGCTTCAAGAACGGGATCAAGCGTCTCCGGGTGGCCGAAGCACCCGCCGCGACCCGGGACACGCCGTTCGTGGTGCTGGCCCGGGAGCCGGGGAGCAACGGCACGGAGACCTGGGTCGTGCGCGGGTGGCAGCCGTCCATGCGGGAGTACTTCGCGCGGGAGGGCGCCGCCCTGAAAGAAATCGTCGATCTCGATCTCGAGGAGGGGTTCGTCGAGCTGCTGCGGAGCGCGCGCCCCGCCTCGCAGGCATAGGAGCGCGACATGTTTCGAACGATGCTGTACGTGCAATGGCGCTGGTCGCGGTTCATCACCCTGCTCGGGGCCATCGCGGGGTTCGGCGTGCCGGTGCTGTCGCTGCGGCTGGGTATCGGCGACGGACCCCGGCCCCTCGCGGTGCTCGACGCGATGCGCGACTGGAGCGTGGTCTACCCAGTCTTCGCCGCCGCCGTCGCGCTCCTCATGACCACAGCGGCCTGGGGGTCGGATCACCGCGGCCGCCACGTATACGCGCTCTCTCTGCCGATCCCGCGCTGGCGCTACGCGCTGCTCAAGCTGGGGACGGGCGCGGCACTGCTGGCGATCCCGGTCGTCGCCCTCTGGGCCGGCGCGCTCGCGGCGACCTGGGCAGCCTCCATTCCCGCGGGGCTGCAGGGCTATCCCACCGCGCTCGCCCTGCGCTTCGCGTTGGCCACGCTCGTGGCTTACGGCGTGTTCTTCGCGATTTCCGCCGGCACGGCGCGGACGGCCGGCATCATCCTGGCGGTCGTGGGCGGTCTCGTGGCGACGGAGATCCTGGCGGGTGCCGCGGGGCTGGACGTGCCCGTGCTCGACATGATCAACGCATACGTGATCCACGGGCCGGGGCCGTTCGCGATTTTCTCGGGCCGCTGGATGTTGATCGATGTGTGAGCGGTCGCGCGTGATGGCGCTCGCGCTCCTCGGGCT
>JBOHSV010000461.1:0-6424 GCA_050921735.1 Gemmatimonadales bacterium
GTGAGGGGCCGGACACCGAGGGCCTGGCCCGCGGCACCGCGCCGGGCGACACGCCCACCCTGCTCGTGATCGACGACGCGCACGCGGTCATCGCCGAACCGGGGGCCGGCGCCGCGGCGTTGTGGAGTTCGCATCCCCTGATCGTCCGGCTCGCCGCCGCGGCGCTCGAGGGCCTGGGATGAAGCGTCTCCCCGCCGCCCTCGTCGCGCTGACCGCGTGCCGGGCCGACGCCATTCCGCCGGCCGAGCGCTATCCGGCGGGCATTGATCTCGTCGCGCGCGAGGTGGTGATCGATGGGTCCGCGATCCGATACGTCGAGACGGGCCGCGGGCCGCCGGTGCTCCTGCTGCACGGGTTCGGCGCCTCGCTCTACGCCTGGCGTCACACGATCGCCCCGCTGGCCGGCGCCGGATTCCGGGTGGTCGCGTTCGACAACCGGGGCTTCGGCTTCTCCGACAAGCCCGCCACCGGGTACGCGAACGCGGACTACGTGCGGCTGGTCGTGACCCTGCTCGACTCGCTTGGCGCGGCCGAGGCGACGCTCGTCGGGCACTCGATGGGCGGCCAGATCGCGGCGGAGGTCGCCCTCGCGCATCCGCAGCGGGTGCGCGGGGTCGCGCTGCTGGCGGCCTCGGGACTCGGCGTGCGCCAGCCGCTGCTGCTGCGCGTCGCCCGCTGGCCGGTGATCGGTCCGCTGGTCTCGGGACTCCGCAGCCGCGGGATGACCGGCCGCATTCTGCGGTCGACCTACGCCGATCCGGTACGCGTCACGGAAGGCGACGTGGACCAGTACTATGCCCCGGTGGCCGCGCCCGACTACGGCCGAAGCCTGCGCGGCGTCCTGCGCGAGTTTCGCTTCGACGCCCTCGTCCGGCGGATCGATTCGCTGGCCGTCCCGGCGCTGGTGCTGTGGGGCGAGCGCGACGAGTGGATCCCCACCCCCCTGGGCCGCCGGCTGGCGTCCCGCGTCCCCCGTGTGGCATTCTTTACGGTCCCCGGCGCGGGGCACGCCCTGCCCGAGGAAGCACCCGATACCGTCAACCGCCTGCTGGTCACGTTTTTGACCGAAGGATTGCCGCGCATCCCGGAGAATCTCGCATGGTTCACGTCCTCGCCCTGCTCGCGCTGCAGCAGCCTCTGGACTCGGCCTACACGGCGAAGATCCGCGAGCTGACCCCCGAGCCCCGGTTCAACACCGAGCTCACCGATCACCTCCCCGCGCACCCCACCGTCCCCACACCCCTCCGGGTCCTGGGGTACGTGCCCGGGACCGTGGGACGCCTGTCGTACGTGGCCGACATCACGCGCTACTTCCGCACACTGGACGAGGCGAGTCCGCGCGTCGCCGTATTCGACCTGGGCACGAGCGACGAAGGACGGCCGATGATCGTCGCGGCCGTCGCGGACTCCGAGACCATCACGCGGCTCGACCACTACCGCGCCGTCACCGCGGCGCTGGCCGATCCCCGCGCGCTGTCGGCGGACTCCGCCGCGCGGCTCATCGCCGCCGGCAAGCCGATCTATTGGGCCACGGGCTCCATCCATTCCCCCGAGACCGGTTCGCCCGAGATGTTGATGGAGCTGGCCTACCGCCTGGCGGTCTCCGAGACACCCCTGATCCGACAGATACGCGACAGCATCATCACGCTCATCACGCCGGTGACCGAAGTCGATGGGCGCGACCGGATGGTGGACACCTACCGCTGGCAGAAAGCCAACCAGAACGTGCGCCCGCCGCTCGTCTATTGGGGGAAATACACGGCACACGACAACAACCGCGACGCCATCGTCATGTCGCAGCGGCTGACGCGCGCGATGCTGCGGGGCTTCTTCACCTGGCATCCGACGGTGCTGCACGACCTGCACGAGTCGATCCCGTTCCTCTACTCCTCGACGGGCACGGGCCCGTACAACCGGGGCGTGGACGCGATCACGGTGGACGAGTGGCATGAAATGGCGTTCCACGAGGTCACGGAGCTCACCAAGCGGGGCCTGCCCGGCGTGTGGACGCACGCGTTCTACGACGGCTGGGCGCCGAACTACATGTTCTGGGTGGCCAACGGGCACAACGCCATCGGCCGGTTCTACGAGACCTACACGTCGCGCGGTGCGGACTGCCACACGGTGGACCTGCCCGCGCGCTCGACGTCGATCGAGTGGTACCGCCCCAACCCGCCGCTCAACGGCGTGCGCTGGTGCATCCGGACCAACATCAACTACCAGCAGTCGGGCGTGCTGCTCGGGCTCGACTTTCTGGCGCGGAACGCGCGCCGCTACCTGGACCAGTTCTATCGCAAGGGCGTGCGCGCGATCGAGCGGGGCCGCGACGCCCAGGGGCCGCACGCCTTCCACATCCCGGCCGATCAGGCGCGTCCGGTGGAGGCGGCGGAGCTGGTGAACCTGCTCCGTTTCCATCACGTGGCCGTGCATCGGGCCGACCGCGCGTTCACCGCCGGCGGTGTGGCCGTCGCGGCGGGCGACTACGTCGTGCGGTTGGACCAGCCGTACGGGCCGCTGGCCGAAAACTACCTCTCGCCCCAGGAGTACGGTCCGGACGATCCGCGCCCCTACGACGACACCGGGTGGACGCTCCAGTACGTGCGCAACGTCGCCCTGCACGCCATCACGGACACGGCCGTGTTCCGGCATCCGCTGACGCCGGTCACGGACGACGTAAAGGTCCGGGGCCGGGTGACCGGCGCGCGGAACCCGGCCGCCTACCTCGTCGCGCCGACCACGGAGACGGGCTTCACGCAGTTCCGGTTCGCCCTGGGCGCGGTGCGGATGTTGGCGAGCGAGGATGCCTTCAGCCTGGACCGGCGCTCGTGGGGACGCGGCACGACCATCATTCCGGCGCGGGGCGACGGCGTCCCGGCGGATCTCGAGCGGCGCGTGGCCCAGGCGGCGGAGTCGCTCGGCCTGACGGTGACGGGCGTGCGCTCGGAGCCGCGTGTGCGGCGCCACGAGCTCGACCTGCCGCGCATCGCCCTGGTGCACTCCTGGCTCCGGACCCAGGACGAGGGGTGGGTGCGCTACGCGTTCGACCGGATCGGCATCCCCTACACGTACCTCAACGTCCAGCAGCTCGAGAACCGCGACCTGCTGCGCCGGTTCGATGTGCTGGTATTCCCGCACGTCACCGGCAACGTGCAGCAGATCGTGAGCGGCCTGCCGCGGGTCGGCCCGAAGATTCCGTGGCGCCATACGGACCAGACGCCGAACATCGGCGTCATCGACTCCACCGATGACGTGCGCCCCGGCATCGGCCTGGCCGGCATGACCGCGCTGGCGGACTGGATCGAGCAGGGTGGGGTGTTCATCACCGAGGGACCGACGGCCGCCCTGGTCACCGAGTACGGCGTGACGCGCGGGGTGACCATCGCCACCGCGCGCCAGCTCCGGGCGCCGGGGGCGATCTTTCGCGGGGTCGTGCGCGACCCCACGAGCCCCATCGCCTACGGGTACGCCGACACCCTGGCCGTGTATTTCGACGAGGCGCCGCTGTTGCAGGTGGACACCTCCACCACGGTGCCGGAAGACCAGGATCCCGCGGTCACGCGCGACGTGGCGCGCTCGCGCCCGCGCGTGGTGCTGGCGTTTCACCCGAAGCGCGACTCCCTGCGCCTGTCGGGGCTGCTGGTGGGCGGCGAGGAATTGGCGGGTCGGCCCGCGGTGCTCGACATCCCCGTGGGAGACGGACACGTGGTGCTGTTCGCCATCCGGCCGTTCTGGCGCTGGGAGACGCAAGGGAGCTTCGCCCTGGCGTTCAACGCCCTGCTGAACTGGAATGACCTATCCACGGACTGGCCTATGAACCTGAAGCCCGCGCGGGCCCGGGTGGCCGAGACGGAGGAAAACCCCTAGATTATCAACCGTCCGGTTGATGCGATGGGAGCGTGCGACGCAAGCTCCACAACCAACGAGCGTTACGCATCGCCGCCGCCGCGCGGGACGAGTTCGCCAGGCGCGGCCTGGCGGGCGCGCGCGTCGAGCACATCGTGCGCCGGGCCGGGGTCAACAAGCAGCTCCTGTTCTACTACTTCCACTCCAAGCGGGGGCTGTATCACGCCGTACTCCAGCAGGCGGCCGACGAGCTGGAGACGGCCCTGGGCGGGCTGGCGGTGCCCGCGGGGCGGCCGCTGGAGCGGATCCGCGAGGCGCTGCGGGCCCAGTACGACTTCCTGGCCCGGAACCCGGAGCTGGTGGCGCTGATCACCCAGGCCAGCGCCGCCGAGGCGAGACCCTTCGCCCCCGCCATCAAGCGGTTGGTGGTTCTCCTGGCCGAGGGACAGGGGTTGGGCGCGGTGCGCGACGACGTCGATCCGCACCTGGCGGCCGCGCAATCGCTGGTGTTGATGGTGGGGTATCTCCCGCTCGAATCGCTGATCGCGGCCAGCGCGCCGCCGCTCGGCGCCGACGAGCCCGCCTTGCGGGGGCGGTGGCGTGAGGCCGCGGTGGCGCTGGTGGTGAACGGGGTGCGGGCGGGTTAGTTCTTCTTCGCCACCATCCCCCGCTCCTCCGGCACCTCACCGTCGAACACGAGCTGGCCCGCCTCGAACCGGGCGCCCCGCAGCGCCAGGCTCAGCAACTGTCCGAGGTCGTCCGCGAGATGCGTCTCGAGCGAGGCCCGCACGTCCTCGGGCAGGTCCTCGAGGTCGGCCGCGTTCTCTTTCGGGAGGATGACGGTCCGGATGCCCGCGCGCAC
This sequence comes from Gemmatimonadales bacterium, assembly GCA_050921735.1. Taxonomy (GTDB): domain Bacteria; phylum Gemmatimonadota; class Gemmatimonadetes; order Gemmatimonadales; family GWC2-71-9; genus DATLXT01. The sequence goes on from JBOHSV010000461.1 coordinate 4,706, forward strand.
GGCGCCCAGCACCTTCTCCTTCACGCCGCCGATCGGGAGCACCCGTCCGCTGAGCGTGATCTCGCCGGTCATGGCGAGGTCGTGCCTCGCCGGCCGGCCCGAGAGCACCGATACCAGCGCCGTCGCCATCGTGACCCCCGCCGAGGGGCCGTCCTTGGGGATGGCGCCCGCGGGCACGTGGATGTGGACGTCCGTGTCGCGCAACATCTCCTCGGGGATGCCGAGCCGGTCGGCGTGCGACTTGGCGTAGGTGAGCGCCGCCCGCGCCGACTCCTTCATGACGTCGCCCAGCTGGCCGGTGAGCACCAGGTCGCCCTTGCCGCGCATCACGTTCGCCTCGACGAACATGATGTCACCGCCCACCGGCGTGTAGTACATGCCGGTGGCCACGCCCACCTGATCCTCCCGCGCCTTGCGCTCGGGGTGCACCTTGGGCCGGCCGATCAGGTCGTCCACGTCTTCCGGCCCGACCACGAGCCGCTCCACCTCGCCGCCTGCGATCCTGCGCGCCACCTTGCGGGCCAGCTTGCCCAGCTCGCGCTCCAGCTGGCGCACGCCCGCCTCCCGCGTGTAGCTCGACACCACCGCGGTGATGGCTTCGTCGGTGACCGTGAGCTGGTCGGCGGTGAGGCCCTTCTCGCGGAGCTGTCGCGGCACGAGGTAGCGCTTGGCGATCTCGAGCTTCTCCCGCTCCGTGTACCCGGAGAACGTCGCCGTCTCCATGCGGTCGAGCAGGGGCGAAGGGATGCCCTGGAGGAAGTTCGCCGTCGCGATGAAGAACACCTCCGACAGATCGAACGGCACGCCCAGATAGTGGTCCGTGAACGAGTCGTTCTGCGCGGGGTCCAGCACCTCGAGCAGGGCCGCCGCGGGGTCGCCCTGGAACGACACGCCCAGTTTGTCCACCTCGTCGAGCAGGAACACCGGGTTCTTCACGCCGGCCTGCTTCATGCCCTGGACGATGCGGCCCGGCATGGCGCCGACGTAGGTGCGCCGGTGCCCGCGGATGTCGGCTTCGTCGCGCGCGCCGCCCAACGACATGCGCACGTAGGGCCGTCCCATGGCCCGCGCGATGGACTTCGCGATCGAGGTCTTGCCCACGCCCGGCGGCCCCACGAACAACAAGATCGGCGCCTTCTGCTTGTCGTCCTCATTGCCCGGCGCCCGGCCGTTGGGCGCGCGCTGGCGCAGCTGCCGCACCGCCAGGAACTCGAGCACCTGGTCCTTCACGTCCTTCAGGCCGTAGTGGTCTTCCTCGAGGATCTCCGCGGCACGCTTCAGGTCGAGCGACTCCTCGGCCCGCTTGCTCCACGGCAGCTCGGCCATCCACTCGAGGTAGGTGCGGATGACCTGGGCCTCCATGGAGTCGCGGCTCATGCGCTCCAGCCGGCTGAGCTCGCGGTCCACCTCTTTCTTGGCCGCCTCGGGAAGCGCCAGCTCCGCGAACCGCTTGCGCAGCTCCTCGATCTCCGTCGCCTCGTCTTCCTCGCCCAGCTCCTTCCGGATGGCCTTCATCTGCTCGCGCAGAAACATCTCGCGCTGGCGCTCGCCCAGCTCCTCCTGCACCTGCGACTTGATCTCCTCCTGCGCGTCCAGCATCCCGATCTGCCGCTGCACGTGCACCAGCACCTGCCGCAGGCGCTCCTCCACTCCGAACGTCTCGAGCAGCTTCTGGCGCTCCGCCGCAGCCACGTCCAGGTACCCGGCCACGAGGTCGGC
>JBOHSV010000462.1:0-3570 GCA_050921735.1 Gemmatimonadales bacterium
CCCGCGCGGGCCTGCCGGCGCGCGTGTATGCGCCGCGTGTCACCCCGGCGCCGATCCTCGCGCAAATCGGCACGTTCGGCGCGGAGCTCGTGCTGGTCGAGGGCCACATCGGCGACTGCGCGGGCGCGGCCCGGGCCTATGCAAGCGAGACCGGCGCCGTCGACGTCTCGACCCTGCGGGAGCCCTACCGGCTCGAGGGCAAAAAGACCCTGGGGTTGGAGCTGGCCGAGCAGCTCGCCTGGACTCTGCCGAACGCCATCGTCTATCCCACGGGCGGAGGAACGGGGCTCATCGGGATGTGGAAGGCGTTCCGCGAGCTGGCCGCGGTCGGCTGGCTCCGCGGCACCCGCCTGCCGCGGATGTACAGCGTCCAGGCCGCCGGTTGCGCGCCCGTGGTGCGCGCCTTCCAGGAGGGCGCCGAGCGGTGCGAGCCGTGGCCCGATCCCCGCACGCGGGCAGCCGGGCTCCGGGTCCCCAGCCCCCTGGGCGACCGGTTGATTCTGGGCGCGGTGCGGGAGAGCGGCGGGGCGGCCGTGGCGGTGACGGACGAGGCGCTCATGGCTGCGGCGCGGGAGCTGCAGACCGTGGAGGGCATCGATGCCGCCCCCGAGGGCGGCGCCGCGCTGGCCGCCGCGGTGGAGCTGAGACGTCAGGGCGCCCTCGGTCAGGGCGACCGGGTGGTGGTGTTCAACACGGGGGCCAGCTGGCTGTACCGCGCCTAACCCGTTTATATTTCGGTACTTCGCCTCATGCACATCGCGATCCTGGATCCCGCCGCCGGTATCAGCGGCGACATGACGCTCGGAGCGCTCTTGTCACTGGGACTTCCCGCCTCGTGGCTCGAGCAGCTCCCGGAACGGATGGGATTGCGGGGGATTGGGGTATCGATTCGCGACGTCGCCCGGTGCGGGGTGCGGTGCACGCAGGTGGAGTTTAGTATCCCGGACCAGCCGCACGGCCGGCCGTTGGGCGATCTGGTGCGGACCGTGGAGCGCGCGCCGGTGTCCGACTGGGTCAAGGAGCGGGCCGTGCGGGCATTTCGGCTCATGGGCGAAGCGGAGGGCCGGGTGCACGGCGTGGCGCCCGAGCGGGTCCAGCTCCACGAGGTGGGTGCGGTGGACGCGCTGGTGGACGTGGTGGGGGCCATCGAGGGCTTCGAGCGGCTCGGCGTGGACGCGATTTATCACCGTCCGGTGGCGGTGGGGCAGGGCTGGGTGGAGGTGGCCCACGGGCGGCTGCCGGTGCCGGCGCCCGCGACGGCGGTTCTACTGGAGGGCCTGGAGGTCGCCGGCGGGGGCCCCGTGGAGGGAGAGGCGACGACCCCGACGGGAGCGGCGCTGCTGCGGGTGCTGTCGGCCGGGGCGCCGCCCTCGCGGTGGCGGATGGTGAAGAGCGGGTGGGGGGCGGGCGCGCGGGATCCCCGGACGTATCCCAACGCGCTGCGGGTCCTGCTCGCCGAGCCAGCCGCGGAGGCCGGTGACGTGGTGCTGCTGGCGGCGGACGTGGACGACATGAGTCCGGAGTACGTGGAGCCGCTGCGCGAGGCGTTGATCGGGGCGGGGGCGGTGGATGTGCAGACGTGGCCGGTGCAGATGAAGAAGGGCCGGACCGGGTTCCGGCTGGAGGCGGTGGCGCCGGCGGCCCGGGTGGAGGCGGTGACGGCGGCGCTGTTCCGGCACAGCACGACGGCGGGGGTGCGGCGCTGGGGAGCGGAGCGCGCGACGCTCGCCCGACGGCAGGTGATCGTCGAGCTCGCGCCGACGGTCGCAGTGCGGGTGAAGGTGCTGGAGCGGGACGGGGACGTGCGGGTGAAGCCGGAGTACGACGACGTGCTGGCGGCGGCGGCCGCGTTGGGGCAACCGCCGCTCGACGTGGCGCGCGCGGCGCAGCGGAGCGCCGAGGCGCTCGTTCAAAAACGCAAGGAGTGACGATGACCGTCAAGCAGGCCGTGGGTGTGGTCCTGGCGATCGCGCTGGGCGCGGCGCCGGCACGGGGGCAGATCGCCGGCAAATGGGTGGGAGAGAAGTGCGGGCTCAGGCCCGGGCATTCGCTGGTGAACGACGGCATGCGGTCCCTCAAGGACGCCGTCGAGACCCGGTTGGAGGATCAGAAGCAGAAGAAGCTCACGGACGCGCTGCGGGATCTCACGCAGGCGCTGACCACGGGCGAGCAGCAGGACAATGCGGCGGCGTGGTACTATCTGGGGCGCTACTATATGCTGGTGGACGACGCCGCGGGCGGTGACTCGGCGTTCACGCGCGCCCAGCAGCTGCATCCCGAGTGCGCCGACGATATCGGGTTCTGGCGGCAGAGCCTGTGGGTGCCGGTGTTCAACGCCGGCGTCGCGGCCTGGCAGGCGGGGAACACGGACTCGGCGATCATGGCATTCACGCGTGCCAACCTGATCTACCGGGACGAGCCGAACGGGCCGATTTATCTCGCGATTCTCCATGCCAACGCCGATCAGGTGGATTCGGCGATCAAGTACTTCCACATGGGGATCGCCGTGGCGGGAGACGACACGACGTACCGGCAGGAGAAGAAGGAGGCGCAGTTCAATCTGGCGCGGATGTATCATCGCTCCCAGCAGTGGGACCAGGCGGCCCCGGCGTACCGCGACTACCTGACGCGGTATCCGGGAGACCCGGAGGCCACGGCGGCGCTCGCGGCCGTGTTCAGCGCCGCGGGCCAGCGCGACTCGGCCACGGTGCTGTACCGCAGCGTGCTCGATCGCGCCGACTCGGTCACGTTCCTCGATCTGTTCCAGGCCGGCGTGTCGATCTACCGGGGCGCGCCGTCGTTCCCGGATACGGGGGCCGCGAGCGCCAAGTGCCGCGAGGAAACGCCGGGCACGGCGGCCGTGAAACGGCGCCGCTGCCGCGCGGTGACCGACAGCGTGGTGCGCGCGTACGCGGCCGAGAGCCGCGAGATCTTCAGCCTCGCCGCGCGGGCGTTCCAGGCGGTGCTGGGCAAGAATCCGTTCTACCGCGACGCGCTGTACAATCTGTCGAACACGTACTACCAGATGCGCGACACCGCCAACATGCTCCCGGTCAGCCGCCGGCTGATCCAGGTCGATCCGATGAACCGGACCTCGAACCTGCTGGTGGCGCAGGCGTACCAGATGCGCGGCATGGGCGACTCGGCGCTGTACTACCTCCAGGTGTCGGACTCGATCCTGCCCGTGGAGGTGAACATCACGGAGCTCGCGCTGGACGAGCAACAGGTGGCGGTCGGCGGCCTGATCACGAACTTCCACGACAAGCAGAGCGCCTCGTTCGTGCTGGAGTTCGAGTTTCTCAACGCCCAGGGGGCGGTGCTGGCGACCCGGGACTACCGGGTCCCCGCCATCGAAGCGCAGGGCAATGAGCAGTTCCGCGTGGAGGTGCCGGGGACCGAGCTCACGGGCCGGGTGAGCGCGTACCGGTACCGGCCGAAGGCCTGAGGCGGCACGGGGCCCCGGCGGGCCGGAGTACCGCCGCAGGCGGCCCGCCGCTAGCTTTGGGTCGCGTGCGTCGTTGGATGACGCGGCCCCCGCGGGCGTAATTCAGGGGTAGAATGCCAGCTTCC
>JBOHSV010000463.1:0-4806 GCA_050921735.1 Gemmatimonadales bacterium
CGCGCGCTCGGGGCTGCGGCCGGTCGCGAACGCGTTGGGCTGCTCGTGGGGCGCGACCGCCACCGTGGGCATGGGCAGCCGGGCCGCGGTTCGCAGGCGGTCGACCACGCGGTACAGCTCCGGCGCCTGGCGCTCGGTCACGACGTGCGCCCGGTACATCCGCAGCACCATCGTGTCGGACCAGAAGTACATCGCGAAGTTCATCACGCCGGCGAGCCCCAGCGCCATGATCGCGCCGTTGGAGCCGCCCACGAGCTGGCCCGCGCCCACCACCAGCGCGGTGAGCCCGGCCATGAGCGCAAAGACTTTGAGCGTTCGCATGGTGAATACCTAACCGCTACATGGCCACCTTCACAACCCTGTTCTTCCCCGCCCGTTTGGCTTCGTACATCGCCTGATCGGCCGAGCGCAGGATGTCGTCGGTCTCGGCCTGCGTCGCGCCGCACGACACGACCCCGATGCTGGCGGTGACGGCGGGCGAGCCGCGGAACGCGGTGGCCAGTCCCTGCGCCAGGCGCTGGGCCACGGCGTCGGCCTCGGCCCCGTCGGTCTCGGGCATCAACACGGCGAACTCGTCGCCGCCCAGCCGGCCCACGACGTCGGCCACCCGCACGGCGCGGCGAATCGCGTCGGCCACGAGGCGCAGGACCGCGTCGCCCGTCTGGTGGCCGTGCGTGTCGTTCACCGCCTTGAAGTTGTCGAGGTCGAGGTACAGCACGGCCATGGGCCGGTTGTAGCGGCGGTTCCGCTCCAGCTCCTGGGTCAGGCGCTCGGCGAAGCTGCGCGCGTTGAGGACCCGGGTCAGCGCGTCGTGCGTGGCCAGCTCCTGCAGCTGGACCTGCGTGGTCCGCACGTGGGTGAACGCGAACACCGCCACGCCCGCCACGACCGCGAACGACATCTGATTCATCAGCGCGATTCCGAGCGTCGTGTCGGGGATCTGCTGCTCCAGCTCCACGACGATCCGCAGGGCCATGGCGCTCACCGTGAACACCGCGCCCCACCAGGGTCCCTCGTACCAGGTCACGAACAGCACGGGGACGAGATAGAACAGCCCCAGCTTGACGGCCGGGGGCGACAGGTCGTTCGCGAGGTACACCAGCAGGGTGAGGGCGAGGCCGGTCGCGACGACGATGCCGCGCCGGGCGAGCGACGGCAGACCCGCGGGGCCCATCAGAAGGGCGGCTCGGCTACGTGTGTGGGGTCGTCGAGCAGGAGGGCCGACACGGTCTCCCCGGCCGCGACGGCCGGGCGATCTTCGGGCACGATCAGAAGCGCGTTCGCGCGGGCCATAGAGGTCAGGATCCCTGATCCCTGAGGACCGGTCAATTTAGCAACAAGACCGGGCTCCGGCTGTGACGGGCGCACGACCGCCCGGAGGAAGTGCTGCAACCCGGGGGTCAGGGTGACGGCCTCCTGCACGCGCACGGGCACCGTGCGGCGGAACGGCAGGGTGTGCCCCAGCAGGCGGCGGACGGCGGGCCGTACGAACAACTCGAACGTCACCATGGTGCTGACCGGGTTGCCGGGGAGCCCGATCCACGGCCGGCCTCGGAGCAGGCCGAACCCGAGCGGGGCGCCAGGCCGCATGCGGACCCGCCAGAGCTTGAGGTCGCCGCCCAGCTCCGCCAGCACGTCCCGCACCAGATCGTGCTCGCCCACGCTGACGCCGGCGGTGGTGACCAGGAGGTCCGCCCCGCGCTCCCCGGCCCGCTCCAGGTGCCCGCGCAGGCTGTCCCGCGTGTCGCGGGCGATGCCCAGGTCCAGGGGCTCTGCGCCGGCCCGCCGGATCATGGCCCCCAGCGTGTAGGAGTTGGAGGTCGCGATCTTCGTCCCCGCGAGAATCTCGTCCCGCCGGTCGAGGTCCACGATCTCGTCGCCCGAGCCCAGGAAGGCGACGCGCGGCCGCGCGTGCACGAGCGGCTCTGCGTGCGCGACCGACGCGAGCACCCCGAGGTGGGCGGGGCCGAGCGGGGTGCCCCGTTCGAGCACGACCGTGCCCTGCCGGATGTCCTCGCCGCGCCGCCGGATGTTCTTGCCCGCGTCGCGGTCGGTGAGGACGGCCACGCGACCGTCGCCCGCGGCTGCCGTGTCCTCCTGGCGGATGACGGTGTCGGCGCCCCGGGGGAGCGGCGCCCCGGTGAAAATACGGGTCGCCTGGCCGGGCCCGACCGGCTTCTCGGGGAACGCCCCCGCGGGCACCGTCTCGACGATCTCGAGCTCCACCCGACGCTGCGCCGCCGCCCCCCGCACGTCGGCCGCGCGGCACGCGTACCCGTCCATGGCCGAGTTGTCCCACGCCGGGAGGTCGATCGGGCTGGACACTTCCTCCGCGAGCACCAGGTCGAGCGCCTCCCGCAGCGGGAGGCGAACGGGAGCCAGCGGCTGGGTGTGGTCGAGGATCAGGCGGGCGGCGTCCGCCGGCGCCAGCATGTCAGGGGGCGAGGATCTTGGCCCGCTCCCAGGCGAGGTTCGCCAGGGTCACGAGCCACGCCGTGTCGCTGAACCGGAACACGGGAAACGGCGCGCGATACGTGGGGTTGTCGGTCACCATGGCGATCCAGTCGCCGGGATCGTGCCGCTCGGCGTCGAAGATCGGGTCGGGCCCGGCGGCCAGGCGGTAGACCTCGATCTTGGGCAGCGGCGCCTGCTTGAACCCCTCGACCACCACGAGATCGGCGGCGTCCAGGTAGCGGCGCGCGAGCGTGAGCGGGTCCGCTTCCTGCGCCGTCCGCTCCAGGATCAGCCGCTGGCCGGGCGCTTCCATCACGACGCGCTCGGCCTTCCCCTCGTGCCAGTGGCGCCAGGTGTCCTTGCCCTTCTGGTCCATGTCGGCGGGATGGCTGCCGTGCTTGATGGTCATCACGCGGAGCTTGCGGCGCGCCAGCTCCGACGCGAGGGCCACCAACAGCGTGGTCTTGCCCGCGTCCTTCCGGCCGATGATCGAGATCATGCGGGTCGCCGCCACAGGGCCTCCGCCCGCGCCAGGTCGTCGGGCGTGTTCACGTTGAAGAACAGCGCGTCGGGGTCGCCGTACCGGCGCACGTCGTCGAGGGATAGTGTACCCACCCGCACGTCGGGGTGGAAGCCGATGGCCCGGAGGTCGCCGCGCGCGAGCGCGCGCTCGATGGCGGGACCGCAGGCGGGTCCGTAGACGGCGCACAGCGGCTCGAGGCCGCGCCGGCCGCCGCTTTCGGGCAGGAACGCGTCGAATCCGGCCGCGCCCTCCACCAGGGCCCGCAGCAGGTCGGCGGCGACGAACGGCATGTCCCACGCGACGCACAGCACCGGAGCGGGATCGGCGCCCACCGCGGTGTAGATGCCGCCCAGGCTGCCGGCGCCGGGCCGAGCGTCGGGCAGCGTGCGGAGATCGGGCCGCCAGGACGGCGCGTCGGGGGCGTTGGCCACGAGCAGGGGCAGCTCGCCCGTGGCCGCGGCGACGGCGGCGACCACGCGATCGAGGATGCGGCGCCCGCCGACCTCCAGGAGGCCCTTGGGGTGCCCGCCGTAGCGCCGCGCCGCGCCCCCCGCGAGCACCGCGCCGCGGGTCGTCAGACCGCGAGCCGCTGGTGGTCCACGGCGAGGCACCGGTTCATGACGAGGGGGATGCGGGCGGCGCGCGCGCGCGCGGCCGCCGCCTCGTCCACCACGCCGACCTGGAGCCACACCAGCTTGGCGCGGATGGCGATCGCCTCGTCCACCACGGCGCCGGCGGCCTCGCTGCGGCGGAACACGTCCACGACGTCGATCGCGTGCTGCGCCGCGGCCGCCGCGAGCGACGGGTAGCACCGCTCACCCAGGATCTCCGCGTGGCCGGGGTTCACGGGAACGACGCGATAGCCCGCGTCCTGGAGGTACTGGGCGACGCCGTGGCTGGGCCGTTGAGGCCGCGGCGACAGCCCGACGACCGCCACGGTCTTCGCCTCGCGCAGCAGGGTGCGCAGCTGGTCCGGCGTCATGCCTCGGGCCGGTGGACGTGCGGCGTGCCGCTCACCGCGCGCCCGACGAGCACCACGCCCGAGCGCCGCGCGATGGTGAGCGCCAGCGTGGACGGCACGCTCGGCGTCGCGATCCACGCCAGGTCCGCCCGCGCGCCCTTGAACGCGAGCTCGGCCGAGATGCGGCCGGTGACCAGCAGGCCGCACCCGCCCACGGGCCGGCGGGCGATCACCGCGGCCCCGATCGCTTTGTCCACCGCGTTGTGCCGCCCGATGTCCTCGGCGTGAAACAGCAGCTGTGCGCCGTCCACCAGCGCCGCCGCGTGAATCCCGCCGGTCTCGTTGTAGCGCTCGCCCCGCGCGAACAGCTCCTTGAACAGGGCGCGCAGGCGGTCGGGCGCGGGCGGCTCGCCCCGGGCGGGCGCGTGCCGCACGGCGTGCGGGTCGGCGAGAAAGGTGGAGACCGCGCCGCACCCCGATGCCAGCACGCGCCGGCGGTTTTCCCCTTTCACGCTCGCCGCGCGCTGAGGCGCGACTTCGGCCCAGAACCCCAGGTCCGTGGCGCAGGGGCGCAGCTTGACGAGGTCGTCCATGGTCTCGATGTAGCCCTCGCCGTGCAGCCACCCCGCCGCCAGCTCCTCGAGCTGGTCCGGCGTGCACATCCACGTGACCGCGGCCTCGCCGTTCACCTCGAGCCACACGGGGACCTCCTCGACGACGGCGGACTCGGCCAGCATCCGGCCCCTTCTCGAGCCAGGCTCAGGCTTCACCGAAGTACTCCGAGTAGAGGTGGGCGCCCTCCTGCACGCGCACCGCGTGCAGCGCCACGCCCGGCGGCAGCCGCGCGGCCAGCCGCTGCCAGCAGTAC
>JBOHSV010000464.1:0-8397 GCA_050921735.1 Gemmatimonadales bacterium
GCCGCGCGGGCCGCGTCTTCCGCGGGCCGACGGCCGCCGCCCGTCACGAAGAACATCGAGCCCCCCGACCCGGCCCCCGCGGCCTTGCCCCCCAGGGAGCCCGCCGCGGTCACGGCGGCTTCGAGCCGGGCCATCTCCGGCGTGCGCATGCCAGGGTGGAGCGCCTGCTGGTGCGTCCAGTTTTCGCTCAGCAGGCCGGCGACGCGGGCCAGGTCGGCCCCGCGCAGCGCCTCGGTCATGCGCTCGGCCACGTCGCGCAGCGCCCGCAGGGCGCCCGTGACGCCGCGGTCGCCCGCCTCGTAGGCCCCGACCACGCGGCCGATGGTGTCGCCCGAGACCCGTGACACGCCCGTATAGCACAGCAGCGTGCGGCGCTTGAGCTCCGCCGCGAATGCGGGGTCGAGGGTGATCGGCTCGACCCCCACATCGGGATCGCGGAAGCTGAGCCGGTGAACACCGCCCAGCGCCGCGGCGTACTGATCCTGCTTCCCGCCGGGAATCCCCACTTCCACCGCCTCCAGCCGCCAGCCGTGTTCGGCCAGGTCGCGCGCGTCGGGCCGCTCCTGCCGCGCCGCCGCGAGGCACGCCACCAGCGCGACGTCCAGCGCGCCGCTGGTCCCCAGCCCCGAGCCGGGCGGCGCATCCGAGCGCGTGGTGAGCCGGCAGGGCGTGGCGACGGGGAGCATCCGCAGCGCCGCCTTGAGCAGGTCCAGCCGCCCGTCCAGCACGAGCCCGCCGGAGTTGGCGCACTCCACCGTCTGTCCCAGGTCTTCCGAGACGAGCCGGATGAGCGGGCCGCCGGTGACCAGCTCGGCGTGGGCCCGGACCGAGATGGCGGCGTTCACCACCACCCCGCCCTCCCGCGCGGAGAACGGCGGCACGTCGGTCCACCCGCCGGCGAAATCGAGCCGGGCGGGCGCGGCGGCGCGGTATTCGGTCGGCAGCTCCCGGCGCCTCACGGCTCGACCCACCAGTCGGCCACGGTGGGCAGGTCCCCGCGCAGGTCCATCCGGACGCCGCGCACGCGCCGGTTCATCCCCACGACGCCGCGCGCGTGGTACAGAAACGCCACGGGCACGAGCCGGGCGAATGCCCGTTGCGCGGTCGCCGGATCGGGCGGCACCCGCACACCGGCGACGTCGGCCAGGGTAGCCAGGTGCCCGAGACCAAGGTCTCCCGAGACGCCCAGCACGGCGGCGTCGAACTCGCGCCGCGGGCCGTAGACCCGGTCGAGGAACGCCGACAGCTCGAGTTGGCGGATCCGCACGTCGAAGCCCACCCGCGCGAGCCGCTGTTGGATCATCTGCTCGAGCGCCGCCTCGCCGCTCCCCACGGTGAGCAGCTCGAACGCCACCCCGTCGCCGCCGAGCAGGGCGCGCGCGGAGTCGGGGGCGAACGGGAGCGGCGGCGGCGCCGCCGCACCGGGGACGCCGGGCGGGACCGGCCCGTACGCGATGGCGCCGAAGCCGAACAGGTAGCCATCGATGATCTCCTGGCGGTCGAGCGCGAGGGCTACGGCCACGCGAGCCTGTCGCCGGTCGAACGGCGGCCGGCGCGTGTTGAACACGATACCGTACGTGAAGAGCAGGGGGAATTCGATGACGGCGAGCCGTGGATCCGCCCGGACGAACGCCGCGTGGGCGGGCTGGATCCCCGCGAAGTCGACCTCGCCGGCGGCGAGCGCGGCGAGCTTCGTGGTCGGCTCGTCCACCACCACCACCACGTAGCGCTCCAGCTTCGGCGGGCCGCCGAGCGCCGCGGGAAAGTCGGGGTTCGCGGCGAACACCCAGCGGCGATTGGGCTCGTGTGCGACGAAGCGGAACGGCCCGTTACCCACGGGCCGCTCGCTCCACGCCGCCCGGCGCAACCCGCCCGGGGGCACGGTGTCCAGGAGATGGGCCGGCAGGATCGCCAGGTCCGTGAGCACGTCCGGAAAGGTCGTCTGGGGGTCCGCGAAGCGGACGAGCACCGTGGAATCGTTCGGCGCGTCCACGAAGACCATGCCCGCCAGGTCGTTGAGCCGCGGGTACCCCGTGGCCGGGTGGCGCGCGGCGTTGATGGTCCAGGCCGCGTCGTGCGCCGTCGTGGCCCGGCCGTCGTGCCAGCGGACGCCGCGCGCGAGCGTCAAGCGCAGGACCCGGCGGTCCGGCGACCACGCCCAGCGCGTGGCGAGGTACGGGCGCGGTGTGAGCGCCGTGTCGTAGCGCGCCAGCGTGGTGAGGAGCACGTAGCGCTGCACCTGCTTGGCGAGCGGGTGGACGGTGAGCAGCGGGTTGACGCTCTGGAGGTCGGCGCCCGAGGCGTAGAGCACGGTGGCGCCCCGGCGCTCCGCCCCGCCCGCGCTGCCCGCCCCGGTCCCGCACCCCCAGATCGCGCCCGCGAGGAGCGCCATGCACGAGAGCTCTCGCGTCACGCGTGGATTCTAGCGGCCCCGCGGTGGCGGCGCGAGATTCCCGCCATGCTCCGCTCGCTCGTGCGGCGCGCGCTCGCGGGCCTCGCCGTCGTGCTCGGCGTCGTCACGCTGACGTTCTTTCTGCTGCGGCTGGCCCCGGGCGATCCGGTGTCTCGCCTCCTCGGGCCCGCCGCGTCGCCGGAGCAGATCGCCGCTCAGCGCCGCGCGGTCGGGCTCGATCGGCCGCTTCCGGTGCAATACGCCGAGTGGCTGAAGCGGTTCGCGCGCGGCGAGTGGGGCCGGAGTATCGGCACCGGCCGCCCCGTGGCCGAGATGCTGGCGCAGGCCTGGCCGCCCACGGTGCGCCTCGTCGCCCTGTCCCTGCTCCTCACGTACCTGCTGGGGATCGCCGTCGGCGCGGTGCAGGCGGCGCGTGGCGGCTCGCGTCTCGACACCACGCTCTCGGTCGCCACCGTGACCTTGTTCGCGGTCCCCGGGTACTGGCTGGGGCTGATGCTGGTGATGGTGTTCAGCTACTGGGCGCGCGCGCTCCCCGCCTTCGGCGCCGCCGGCCTGGACGCCGACTACCTCGCCGGATGGGCACGCGTGGCGGACCACCTGCGGCACCTCGCGCTCCCCCTCGTCACGCTGGTGCTCATCGGCCTCGGGGGAACGGCGCGCTACGTGCGGGGCGCGATGCTCGACGTGCTGGACCAGCCGTTCGTCGCCGCCGCGCGGGCCAAGGGGCTCCCCCCCGGGCTGCTGATGCGGCGCCACGTCCTGCGGAACGCCCTGATCCCCGTGGTGACCCTGCTCGGCCTGTCGCTCCCCGCGCTGTTTTCCGGCGTCGTGTTCGTCGAAGCCGTGTTCGCGTGGCCCGGGGTGGGCGGCGTGCTGGTGCAGGCCGTGCAGGCCCGGGATTACCCGGTCGTCATGGCCGCGACGACGGTGAGCGCCGTGCTGGTGGTCGCCGGCAACCTCCTGGCGGATGCGCTCGCCGCATGGGTGGACCCCCGCCTCCGCGCGCGTGGCGGGGAGGCCGCCTGAGACCCCTGCGGCACGACCGCCGCGCCGTGTTCGGCGCCGCGGTGCTCCTGCTCGTCGTCCTGGCGGCGGTGGCCGCGCCCCTGGTGACCCCGACCGACACCGGTCCCCGGGACGTCGTCGCCACCCGGTTCCTGCCGCCGCTCACGACGGACCTCCACGGGGTCTTCCACCCCCTCGGCACCGATCGGCTGGGGCGCGACGTGTGGACCCGGCTGGTGTACGGCGCGCGCGTCTCGCTCGGCGTCGGCGTGCTGTCGGTGCTCCTGTCGGTGGCGATCGGCACGGCGGTGGGGGGCGTCGCCGGGTTCTGGGGCGGCGCCGTCCGCGTGACCCTCCTCGGCATCACCGATTTCGCGCTCGCCCTGCCCCGCGTGGTCCTGCTGCTCCTCCTGGCCGCCTTGTGGGAGCCCAGCGCGGCGCTCGTGGTCGTGGTGCTGGGGATCACCGGCTGGATGCCCGTGGCGCGCCTGGTGCACGGGGAGGTGCGCACGCTGTCGGCCCGCCCCTTCGTTGAGGGGGCACTGACCCTTGGCCTGGATCGGCGCCGCGTCCTGTGGCGCCACATCCTGCCCAACGCCCTCACGCCGATCATCGTGGCCGCGGCGCTCGGCGTCGGCAACAGCATCACGCTCGAGGCCGGCCTCTCGTTTCTGGGTCTGGGCGTTCAGCCGCCCGTGCCGTCGTGGGGCAACATGATCGCCTCCGGCCGCGACACCATCGTGAACGCGCCCTGGGTAGCTGCCGCGCCGGGGATCACCCTGGTCCTGGTCGTGGTGGCGTGCACGCTGGTGGGGGACGCGGTGCGGGACGCCCTCAGCCGTCAGTCATCGGCTCTCCGCCCGTAGCCGCGAGATCGCGCAGCACCCGTTCGTCGATCGCGTGTCCCCCGTCGAACGGGACGACCCGGTACGGGATCGCGGCTTCGTCGAGCCGCGCGGTGTCGCGCGCCAGCACCTTGGGGGTGATGTACTCATCGCGGCTGCCGGCGACGATGGTGAGCGCGAGCGCGCGGAGCCGGTCGCGCACCGCCTCGCGCTCGAGCCCGAGGTCCGGCGGGACCTCGCCGCCCCACAGGATCAGCCGCTCCGCGCGCAGGGCCCCCTGCACCATCCAGCGGGCCGCGGTCGCGGTCCCTTGCGAGAATCCGAGCACGTGCACGCGCCGATCGCGCGGCGCGTCCCGCAGGACGGCATCGGACACCGCATCCAGGTAGCGTACGTAGTCGGCGATCTCCGCCAGCCGGTCTTCGCGCGTCATCCAGCTCGCCCCCACCTGGTGGCTGGCGCGGTCGACGTAGAAGCGCGACAATCCCTCCGGCGCGACGAGCAGTCGCGTACCGTCGTCGAGCGGCCGGAAGTCGGGCAGGAACCGCTCCGCGAGCTGGCCGTATCCGTGGAGGAGGAACCAGACCTCCCCCACCCCGCGACCTTCCGGTCCCAGAGTGAAGTACCGCGCCGTCCGCGCCACCGTCAGGTGATTCTCACGCATCGCCACCCCAGTGCGGAATGCGGAATGGCGAAGGCGGAATCGGCGAGCCCATGCCGCATTCCGCACTCCGCCTTCCGCGTTCAGGTGATGAGGATCGTCACGATCTCATGCGGCTCGGCCGCGAAGCGCACCGTGCGGCCGCGATTCTCCACCACCAGCTCCTGCGAGTCGCGCTCGTCGGCGCGGACGCGATGCGCCGCCCGCACGCCTTCGCCGAACCGCCACGTTCCCGCCGTGCGGCGACCCGTGGCGTTATAGCATCGAAGCACCAGCCCCGAGCCGACCCGGGCCGGCTTGGCCGCGGAGAACACCAGCCCGTCTCCCTCGAGCATGAGGGTCATGGCGGGCGGCGCCACCTCGAGCGCCTGGCGCAGCCAGAAGCCGCGCACGGGGAGAAACACGTCCTCCCACACCCGTTCCAGGTGGTCGCTGCGCGCCAGGTCGTTTCCCCCGAGCGGAACCAGCGCGAGCTCCACGCGATGCCGCCCCGGGCACTGGGCGAGGGGCGTCGCGACGGGCCACCCCGCGTGCCCCGGGCGCGTGGGGAGATCGTCGCGCGACAGCTCGCCCAGGGCGCGCGTGACCGTGAACAGCAGGGTACCGTCCGCCGTCCACTCGTATTCGAAGAACCCGGGCGCCAGCAGCGCCAGGCCCCGGTTGCCGTCCGCCGCCGCCACGAACCGGTGGGCCGGCGCGGTCCGGACCGGCGTCTCCAGCGGGTAGTCGCGCGGGTCGGCCGCGACCGCCGGCCGGGTCACCGCGCCGAAGGCGGCTCCTGCCAGCGCCGGTACGCCGGAGAGGTTGAGCGGCAGGCGGGCGCGGAGGCGGTGGTTGTCGGCCAGGTTGTCTACCTCGAGCACGCACCGCACCGCCGGGCTGTCGGCGTGCACCATCACCACCAGACGCGCCTCGCCGCCCGGCGTCGCAAAGCGCGCTTCGACGGCCGCCACCAGCGGCCCGGCCGCGAGGCGGCGCAGGCGCAGGGGACCGCGATGGCGTCCGGCCCGCCCGCGGGCCGCCGGCGCGAACGTGTACGTGTCGCCCGCATCGCCCTCATCCTCGAGCGACAGCAAATCGAGGAACCACTCGCGGGTGCCCCGGTCCAACAGGACCAGCGCCCCGCTGGGCTCCAGGGTGACCTCGACGAACCGGTTCAGCAGGGCGCGCCCCTTCACCGCCGCGCCGTCGCCGGCCGGCGTGACGGCCGAGGGCCGCGTGGTGGTGAGGATGGCCGCCCCGCAGCCGGCCACCGGGGGCGCGCGGAATGCGACGCGGACGACGTCCACCTCGTCCTGGTCGGGATCGCGCCGCGCCGCGTCGAGCCGCTCGTAGGCCCGCCACCGGCCGAGCACCTGGACGGGGATAGCGCGGCCGTCGGGCCCCGCGAACGCGAAGGGGCGGTAGCCGGCACCCTCGGGGGGCCGGCGCGATCGTCCCGGCCCCACGACGACGTCCCGCCGGAACCACGTGACGTCGGCGACCGTGACGCCGCCGCGCGCGCGGGCCGCCGGATTCCACAGCACGAGGGTGGGCACGGGGCCGGCGCCGTCGCCGGCGCCCCGCCGGTCGGGGTCATGCCCCACCAGGTCGTGCAGCGACAGGCGCACGATCTCGCGCCCCGCCGCCTCGACGGCCCCGAGCCGGGCGTCCACCGCCAGCGCGACCGCGTCGCTCGCGCATCCGCCGAGGGCATCGTGAAACTGGGCGCGCAGCAACTCGCGCCATGCGACGTCGAGCTGGGGACGCCGGTCCCGGCCGCCCCCCCGCCGGGCGAGCGCGGCCAGGGGCTCCGCGAAGCGGGCGAGCCACAGCTCGGCCAGGGCGTGCCGCCGCTTTTGGTGGGCCCGCGTGCCGTGCACGCCCTGCAGCGTCCACGTGTAGCGGTACGACCAGCGCAGCTCACCCTCCAGCAGCGGCGCGGTCTCCGCCACCGCCGCCACCGCCTGGAAGAACTCGTCCAGGCGTGACACGCGAACCGCGTTGTCCGGCTCGAGCTCCGCCAGGCGCTCCCGCAATCGCCCGATGGCCGGGTGCGCGGCCCGGTGATCGGCGCCCACGAACACCGGGATGTGCTTGGTGGCCGCGCGGTCGATCAGCATCGCCCGCACCGGCGCCCAGGCGGCCGCCAGGGCGTCGCCCTCCGCGGGCAACGCCGCGCCGACCTCGTACCCCGCGGGCGGCAGGTGCCACAGCACGACGTCGCGGCCATCCGGGGCCCGCCAGCGGTACGTGTCGCGTTCCTGGCCCGGCTCGCCGCCCAGCCCCCGCCACACGACCGCCGCGCGCAGGCCGAACTCGCGCGCGAGGGACGGCAGGACGCCGGGATGCCCGAAGGCATCGGGGGAATACAGGACGTCCAGCCGGCCCCCCAGGCGCTCCGCGTCCGCCAGACCCGCCAGCAAATTGCGGATCAGCGATTCGCCGCACGGGATCTGCTCGTCGGCGAGCACGTACCATGGCCCGACCTGCAGGCGGCCCGTTTTCACGAGCGCGCGCACGTCGGCCTCGCGATCCGGCCGGGCGCGCAGATAGTCCTCCAACAAGACCGTTTGTCCATCCAGCAGAAAGCTCCGCAGCGCCGCGTCGCGCTCGAGGCGCTCGATCAGATCGTCCAGCACCTCGACCAGCCGGACGCCGAACGCCGCGCGCGGCAGGTACCACTCACGGTCCCAGTGGGTGTGCGCGATGAGGTGAAAGACGACACCGGACATTACGGCATCCCGCTCAGCCGCTCGAGCGCCTCCCAGTGCGGCAGGTGCACGTGCGCCACCCGGCGCCCGCGCGCGAGCAGGGCGCGCACGTCGCCGATCGCCTGCGCGTGTTTGAGCCGCCCGAACGTCAGGTCCATGCCGGGGATCTCGAGATCCGCCGCGTCGTCCGCCGTGACGGCGAGGAACAGGCCCGAGTTCGGGCCGCCCTTGTGGAGCTGGCCGGTGGAGTGGAGGTAGCGCGGGCCGAACCCCACGGTGGCGGCGCACCCCAGCGCGCGGCCCCAGGCGGCGCGCACCCCCTGTAACGCCGCGGCGACGTCCGGGAGCGGCGGCAGGTAGGCCAGGATCGCGAGATAGTCGCCGGGCCGGGCCGCCCGCCGCAGCTCGGCCGGCGAGAGCGTGCGGGGCGCGGGTCCCCCGTCGCCGCCCCGCTGGAGCTCGGCCCGCGCCAGCGCTTTGGCCTCCTCCACGTTCGGCTGGTCGAACGGGTTCACGCCCAGGCGGCCGCACAGCTCCACGGTGGCGTACATCCACCGCTGGAACTCGGCCCCGAGGTCGAGCGGATCCGGCGACACCTCCGTCACCACCTCGCGGTCGGGAGCGGTCCCGTCGGGATCGCCGACCACCGGGACGACGCCCTTGCCGTCCTTGCCCGAGCTCTCGGCCAGGAGCTGCTCGATCCACAGGGCGACGGTCGCGACGGTCTCCGGCGGGCGCAGCACGACCTTGTCGCGGCCCGCGGCGGCGGCGGCGGCCAGC
>JBOHSV010000465.1:0-2829 GCA_050921735.1 Gemmatimonadales bacterium
CCCCGGCTTGCGTCTTGACCGGCTACGCCACCGCCCGTCAGGTCGTTCTTGAGGCTGGCACCATCGATAAACACGTTGACGTCGTTCGCTCCCTGTGCGCCGGCGGAGAATCGACGTCCGGTAAAGTCGAGACGGTCCTCGGTCACGGTAACGCCGGGAGCCAGGGCCGCCAGGTCCAGGAAGTTCCGGCTGCGCGTCGGCAGCTGCTCGACCTGCTGCGAGGTCACGTTGGTTGCGATCTCGGACGTCCGCGTTTCGATGATCGGGGTGGCCGCCTCAACCGTCACGGCCTGGAGTTCTACCGCGCCCGCCGTGAGCGTGAAGTCAGCCAGGTGTGTGGCGCCGATTTGCACCCTGACCCGGCGCTGCTGTGGGGCGCTGCCGATGTGGCGGACGGACAGGTCGTACGTCCCTGGCGCAAGCCCCGGCAGGACATATGAGCCGTCCGGGCGCGTAGACACGCTGCGGGCGACGCCGGTCTCGATGTTGCGCGCCTGGAGCTGCGCGCCTTCGAGCGCGACGCCATTCTGGTTCCTGACGAACCCGCGGATCTGGCCAGTGGTGGTTTGCGCGGCGACGGGCGCGAGGCTGAGCAGGACGATCCCGAGAGCGGCGAGGGCGAACGACAGGCGACTGGCCATGCGATTCCTCCGGGGCAGGCGTTCAAAAGAGGGACGCGCGGCACTCCCGCGACGCTGCCCGTAATCGGCGCGCCGAGACTGGCCTTGTCAAGCGCGCGGGATAGATTCGCCCCATGCGCTCTCTCCGCTTCGCGCCGCTCGGCGCGCTGATCGCCGCCGCGGCCCTCCCCGCTACGGGAGCCCGCGCGCAGACCCCCCGTCCCGCCGTCGAACGCCGGATCGACTCGATCCTCGCCCTGATGACCCTCGAGGAAAAACTCGGCCAGCTCAACCTCCCCTCCAGCCTCGGCCCGGGGCTGACCCCGGAGCAGATCGAGCTGACCCGGCGCGGCCGCGTGGGCGGGTTCCTCAACGTGGTCGGCGCCGAGCGTGCCCGCGCCATCCAGCGCGTCGCGGTCGAGGAGTCCCGCCTCAAGATCCCGCTGCTCTTGGGCTACGACGTCATCCACGGCTACCGCACCACGTTCCCCATCCCGCTCGCCGAAGCGGCCACCTGGAACCCCGAGTTGGTGGAGCAGGCGGCCCGCGTGGCCGCCCGCGAAGCCGCCGCGGCGGGCGTCAACTGGACCTTCGCCCCCATGGTGGACATCGCGCGCGACCCCCGCTGGGGCCGCATCGCCGAGGGATCGGGCGAAGATCCCTATCTCGGCTCCGTGATGGCCGCCGCGCGAGTACGGGGATTCCAGGGCACAGACCTGGCGGCACCAGACGCCGTGCTCGCCACGACCAAGCATTTCGCCGCTTACGGCGGTGCCGAGGCCGGGCGCGACTACAACACCGTGGATGTCTCGGAGCGGACCCTGCGCGAGATCTACCTGCCGCCGTTCAAGGCCGCGCTGGACGCCGGCGCGGGGAGCGTGATGACGGCGTTCAACGAGATCGCCGGCGTGCCGGCCACGGCCAATCGCTGGCTGCTCACCACCGTCTTGCGGGAGGAATGGGGATTCGACGGGCTCGTGGTCAGCGATTGGACGTCCGTGGACGAGCTGCGGGCCCACGGGGTCGCCGGCTCGCGTGCCCAGGCGGGGCGGCTGGCGCTGCTCGCCGGGACCGATATGGACATGGTGAGCGCGATCTACGTGGACTCACTGCCCGCGCTGGTGCGCGCGGGCCGGATTCCGCAGGCGACCGTGGACGAAGCGGTTCGTCGCGTGCTGCGCGCCAAGTTCCGCCTCGGCCTGTTCCGTGACCCGTACCACGGTTCGAGCGTCGAGCGCGAGCGTGCCACGCTCCTCGCGCCGGAACACCGGGCGCTGGCCCGCGAGGTCGCGCGCCAGGCCATCGTGCTGCTCGAGAACAGGGGCGGCCTCCTCCCGCTCGGCTCCCGCGTCAGGCGGCTCGCGCTCATCGGCCCCCTGGCCGACGACCGCCCGAACTTGCGCGGTCCGTGGCACGGCCAGGGCCGCGCCGAGGACGTGGTAACCGTGCTCGAGGGCATGCGCCGGCGCGCCGGGACCGGGGTGCAGGTGCTCCACGCGCGGGGTGCCGGGCTCACCGACACGGCCACAGCGGGGATCGCCGAGGCCGTGGCGCTGGCCCGCCGGGCCGACGTCGCCGTGCTCGTGCTCGGCGAGGCCGACACGATGAGCGGCGAAGCGGCGAGCCGGGCCCATCTGGGCCTCCCCGGCGCGCAAGAAGACCTGCTGCGCGCGGTGCACGCCACGGGCAAGCCCGTGGTGCTGGTGTTGATGAGTGGGCGGCCGCTCGTACTGCCGTGGGCCACCGAGCACGTGCCGGCGATTCTCGAGACGTGGTTTCTGGGCACCGAGACCGGCAACGCGGTCGCCGACGTGCTGTTCGGCGACGTGGCGCCGAGCGGCAGGCTGCCCGTGTCCGTCCCGTGGGCCGTGGGGCAGATTCCCATCTACTACAACCACAAGAACACCGGCCGCCCCCCGGCGGAGAACAAGTTCACCAGCAAGTACCTCGACGTGCCGGTGACGCCCCGGTATCCGTTTGGGTACGGGCTGAGCTACACGACGTTCGCGTACGCGGACCTCCGGCTGAGCGCGACGGGCGTTCCGGCGACCGGCACGCTCACCGTGTCCGTGACCGTGACGAACACCGGATCGCGCGAGGGCGCCGAGGTGGTGCAGCTGTATCTGCAGGACGAGGTGGCGAGCGTGACGCGGCCGGTGCGGGAGTTGAAAGCGTTCCGGCGCATCGTCCTGAAGCCGAACGAGTCGCG
>JBOHSV010000466.1:0-4454 GCA_050921735.1 Gemmatimonadales bacterium
GGGCGGGCTTCCCGCACGAACCGCCCGCCCGCGGCCTCGAACACGCGAACCACGACGATGACGCCCGCGCGCCGCCGGTCCACGACGCGCACGTGCACGTGCCGGCGGTCGCGGGTGGGGCGGTAGACGATCCAGCTGCCGGCGGGCGCCACGCGGGCGATGCCGGCGCAGGCTCGCGAGCGCGCGTAGGGCTGGCGCCCGGGCGGCGTGCCCGGGATCCAGATGCGACACGCGCCGGGGCCGGGAAGGTGGCCCGGCGGGATACCCAGCGTGACCGCGGTGCTGGGGCCTTCGCGGCGCTCGTCGGGAGGCGGGGTGACGACGACGGTTCGGGTACAGGCCACGGCGGTGGCCGCGACCACACCGAGTGCCGCCAGGCGCAATCCGATCATCGGGCGCTCCGGGAGAGAGGGGGTCGGCGTCCGAGGCAAGAGTAGCCGCCCGGGGCCGAGTTGCAAAGGGTTGCCCCCCCTCCGGGCCCCTCTTACGTTCTCGTGGCGGCTGGCGTTTCCTAGCCGTCTAGCCGTCTGTCTGTCTAGTCGTTTGGTGGCTGTAGCTCAATCGGTGAGAGCGCCGGACTGTGGCTCCGGAGGTTGCGGGTTCGATTCCCGTCAGCCACCCTCACTGCTAGACGGCTAGACGTGTAGACGGACAGACGGCCAGTGGTTCCTGAAGGACTGCGGTGCTCAGTGCCCACCCAGGCCGCGACCAACGGCGTGCAGGACAAGGAACGCCAGGGCCAGACCGATCGCGACGATCCCGGACACGTACACCCAACGTGGTGGGCTCGTGGTCCGTCCGGGGTCGCTCTCCCCCTGGGTGAGCTTTCGCCGCCCGTACGGGGTCATGCCCCGAGGCTTGTAAACATTCAGCACCTGGATCACGAGCAACACCACGAGACCGAGTCCGGGGTGGAGCAGGTCGCTCCCCAGCCCGCGGAGACTGGCGCTCTCCGCTTCGGCCGCTACACGAGCGGAGTGGCTCACGGTCGGCATGTGCAGCAACAAGATGGTGGTGGCGAAGACGGTGAGCACGAATGAGAACAGGACCCAGTAGTGCCGGAACAGACCCCACTGGGTGCCCAGCGCCATGACGACCCCGGTGAGCAGCGAGGCGATGGCCAACGGGACAATGACGAACCAGCCGGTCAACTCCATCGCGATCCAGGCGGCGCGCACCGTCTGGGTATCCTGGCTGGTCGACGCGGCGACACCGAGAGCCAGGTAGGCAGCGACCGCGCCGATCCAACCGACCGAGAGCGCGAGATGCGCGGCGAGCGCGAGCGTGCGGAGGCCGGGCGTGAGGGTCAGGGCCGGCCGTCCCCCTCGGCCCGCAGCGCGGCCAGCTTCGCCTGCTGCTCGGCCGTCAGCGTGTTCTTGATCTGAATCAGCAAGCCCAGGTGGGCGCGCTTCACCTCGCGCTCGACCGCCAGGACCTTATCCACCTGCGCCAGCGCCGCCGTCCGGTCCACCCTCGGCTTCTCGATCAGCTCGGCGAGCCGCTGCGACTCGTCCTGCACCTGCCACTGCAGGTCCACCATGGTTCCGTGAAACTCCTGGATGGCCCGCGTCACGGCCGTGCGCTGATCCGGCGTGAGCGCGATCGCGCGCTGCTGCTGCATCACGAGCTCGGGGGGAAACAGGAACCGGGCGAGCGGGTCCTGGTGTTGGTGCCCGGCGCCCGGCATGTGCTGCTGGGCAGGCAGCCCGGCCGCGATGAGGAGGCCGAGTGCAACGGTGAGTGCCGATGCTCGTTTCACGGGAGGCTCCTTTCCAGGGTTGTGGTGCCCAGGGCGGGGACGGTACGCAACAGGTCCGCCCCCGGCGTCTGGAGTAGAAAGTCCGTCGGCGCCTGCCAGCTGGTCGCGGCGAGATCGACGGCGCCGACCGGCGGCTCGCGCCGGCCGACTACGGTGACGGCCAGCAACAGGATCACCACGCCCGCGGCGAGCGTTGCCACGAGACGCAGCGGGCGTGACCGAAGGGCGCGGCGACGGGCGGCGGCGAGCGTCGCGTGAAACGACGGGGCCGCCGACGCGGCGTGCCGGCGCAAGGAGTCGAATAGCTCCTGGAGATCCCGGTCGGGTTCAGTCACTCGTCACCTCTGTCCAGCATCCGTCGCAACGCCGTCTTGCCGCGCTCGTAATGGGTCCGCGCCGTGCCAAGGGAGACCCGCAGCAACTCCGCCGCTTCGGCGATCGTGAGTCCCTCGTAGAAGACGAAGCGCAACACCTCGCGTTGTCGCGCGGGCAGCGCGGCCAGAGCGCGTGCGAGTCGCGCCGTCTCATCGGCCTGCGCCACGACCGCCGCGGGGTCCGGCCCTGCGTCCGCCTCCGCGGCCGGGGCCAGCCGCACCAGCGGGAGCCAGCGTCTGAGCGCCGCCCGTCGCCGTGCTTCCGCGGCCGTGCGCCGGATCACCCCGAACACCCACGTCCGGAAGGTCGAGCGCCCGTCGAACCGGGCCCGGCCGTCCAGGATCTTGAGGTAGCTCGCCTGGAGCACGTCCTCGGCCGCCTCGCGGTCCCACCGCGCGCAGCTCAGCGCCCAGCCGAAGGCCGCGGCATGGAGCCGCTCGAGCTGGGCAGCGAGATCGTCGGGCGGCATGGGCCGTTTTGGGTGCGTGCCTTTGCCGGATGAGTGGCGCAACGGAACGTCGTATATGACATGGTCGGCGCGCGGCTGGACAGGGCGGGGCACCGGTGGGCACTTTGCCCCCGTCCCCTGCTTGCGCGAGAGTGATGGATGAGCCAGGCCCCCCTCGATCGCGTCGTGGTTCTCGCGCCGTAGGATCGCACCACCATGCGCATCGGGATCGACCTCGGCGGGACGAAAATCGAAGCCATCGCGCTGTCGCCCGCCGATGAGGAGATCGCCCGCCGGCGCGTACCCACGCCCCGTGCGTACGCGACGTCGCTCGACGCCATCGCGGGGCTCGTGGCCGGGATCGAACGCGACGCCGGCCGGGCGGGCACGGTGGGTGTCGGCATCCCGGGCACGGTCGTGCCCCGAACGGGACTCGTCAAGAACGCCAACTCCATCTGGCTCAACGGCCGGCCGCTCGGGCGCGATCTCGAGCAGCGCCTCGCCCGCCCGGTGCGGCTCATGAACGACGCCAACTGCTTCGCGCTCTCCGAGACGACCGACGGGGCGGCCGCGGGCGCGCACGTCGTGTTCGGGGTGATCCTCGGCACGGGGGTCGGCGGCGGGATCGTGGTGGACGGCCAGATCCTGGCTGGGGCGAATCTCGTCGCGGGCGAATGGGGGCACAATCCGCTGCCCTGGCCCACGCCCGGCGAGTGGCCCGGTGCTCCCTGCTATTGTGGAAAGCGCGGCTGTCTCGAGGCCTGGCTCTCAGGTCCCGCATTCGAGCGCGACCACGCCGAGCATACCGGTGTCACGCTGTCGAGCCGCGAGATCGTAGGCGCCGCGACGGGCGGTGACCCGGGCGCGGCCGCGACGCTCGGCCGGTACCACGATCGTCTCGGCCGCGCCCTCGCGTCGGTGATCAACGTGCTGGACCCCGACGTCGTCGTGCTCGGCGGCGGCATGTCGAACATCGCGGGACTGCCGGAAGCGGCGCGGGCGGCGCTCTCTCGTTACCTGTTCGCGGCGGGTGCGAGCGCGGACCCCGTTCTCACGCGCGTCGTGCTCGGCGCGCACGGTGATTCGAGCGGCGTCCGGGGGGCGGCGCGGCTCTGGCCCGCGAGCGGGTGATCAGCGCCGGACTCCCCCGCACGGCGCCTACCGGAGCGTCATCTTGACCGTCGCGTCTGCCTCCGTGCCTCGGGCGGGGCTGGCATGAGGTTTGCTTGGCGGCTCGGCGAACCCGCTGAGGAGGGATCTATGGTCACGCGTTTCCAGCAGTTCGAGGACCAGTTCACCGCGCTCGACGCCAGGATCGCGCCCTCGCCGGTGAAGGACGCCCTGTCCGTGTTGCACGCCATGGTGCACGAAGTGCGGCGCGGGGGTTCCGCCTCGAATCGCCAGGGCCTCACGATACAGGACATCGCCGAGCTGCACCGCCGCGCCCCCAAGATGGAGGGACCGGCGCGCACGACCGGGCTCCCAGTCGGCAGCAAGGCCCTCGACTTCGCGCTCCCCGATGCCGACGGTAAGATCGTGCGGCTGTCCGACTTCCGCGGCAAACCGGTGGTGCTCGCGTTCTATCCCCTGGACTGGAGCCCCGGGTGCAGTCGGCAGCTCGACCTGTATCAGGCCGAGCTGGCGGGGTTCGAGCGGCGCGGCGCGGTCGTGTTGGGGATCTCGGTCGACAGCCTCTACAGCCACGGCGCATGGGCGGCCGTCCGCGGCATCGCGTCTCCGCTGCTCGCGGACTTTCATCCGCAGGGCGCGGTGGCGCAGGCGTACCGGGTGTACCGGGATACGGACGGTTTCTCGGATCGCGCGCTGTACGTGGTGGACCCGGAGGGCGTGATCCGCTTCGTGTACGTGACC
>JBOHSV010000467.1:0-5650 GCA_050921735.1 Gemmatimonadales bacterium
CGCATCGGCCGGCAGTTCTACGACTCGATCGGCTGCGCCAAGTGTCACGGGGAGCGCGGACTGGGCGACGGCCCGTCCGCGCCCGAGCTGGAAGACGACACGAAGATGCCCATTTACGCCGCGAACCTCGCCCAGAACTGGCGCTTCAACGGTGGCGGGACGGTGGACGAGATCTACCGGCGCCTGCGGACCGGGCTGGACGGTACGCCCATGCCGTCGTTCGCGGACCTCGTGGACCAGGGGTTTCTCACCGACCGGGAGCTGTGGCACCTGGCGCAGTACGTCCGATCGCTTTCCCCGGCCGAGCCGCCGCGGCTGCGCGACGTGATTCTGGCGGCCCGCACCGAGGGCCCGCCTCCCGCGTCGCCCGACGACTCCGCCTGGGCGGGGGCGGACGAATACTGGTTTCCGCTCGTGGGTCAGATCGTCCGTCCGGGGCGCTGGTTCGCGCCAGCGGTGACCGATGTCCGCGTCCGCGCGCTGCACGACGGGGAAACGGTGGCGTTGCGCGTCGCCTGGTACGATCGCTCGCGCAGCCCCGACAGCGCCTGGATGCCGTTCGCCGGGAAAGTGCTGGCGGCGCTGGCCGGCGACGACTCGGTCCCCCCGGCCGCTCAGCCGTGGCCCGATCAGATCGCGGTGCAGTTCCCCCGGCGCATTCCGGACGGGATGGAGCGTCCCTACTTCCTCATGGGCTCGAGCACCGAGCCCGTGTACCAGTGGCGCTGGCGCAGCGCGCCTCGCGGCGGCGAGGAAGGGACCGCCGGCGGCCTGGAGCGGTACGAGCCGCAGTCCCCGGCGAGCCAGGGGCTGGGTGTGCAGGCGGCGTACGACCGCGGCGAGTGGCGCGTGGTATTCACCCGCGCCCTTGCCACGGCCGATTCAGCCAACGACCTTCAGTTCGAGACGGGGCGTCCCATCCCGATCGCCTTCTTCGCGTGGGACGGGTCGAACGGCGAGTACGGGACCCGGGCGGCGGTCGGCACCTGGTACTACCTGGCGCTCGTCCAGCCGGTCCCGGCACGCGCGTTCCTGGCGCCCGTGATGGCGATGATGCTGGCGTTCGGGCTGGGGGTATGGGTGGTGCGCAAGGCCAATCGGCGAATGAACTGAGGAGGAATGATGCGGAATACCGGAATCGTTGCGGCGGTGGCGGCGGCGGTGGGGCTGAGTGTCGGGGCGTGCGGTGGCGGCGAGCGGGCCCCCGAAGGGGGCGAGCAGGCCGCGACCACGACGCAGGCGACGGGCCCGATGGGCGACGCGGTCGTCATGGGCACCGTGAAGCTCACGGGCACGCCGCCCCGCAACCCCCGGATCGACATGGCCGAGGAGCCCAAGTGCCGGGCCAAGTACCCCTCGGCGCCTGCGAACCCGGTGGTGGTCACCGGGTCCGGCGGCGGGCTCGCGAACGTGTTCGTGTACGTGAAGGCGGGTCTCCCCGCCGGCGCGCAGTACACGGCGCCCACCGCGCCCGTCGCGATCGACCAGGACGGCTGCCTCTACCACCCGCGGGTGTTGGGGCTCATGGTGGGCCAGCCGCTTGAGATCCGGAACTCGGATTCCCTGCTCCACAACATCAAGGCCGTGCCGGCCAGCAACCGGCCGTTCAACATCAGTCAGCCGGCGGCCGGGATGCGGACGACCCGGACGTTCAACACGCCCGAGGTGATGGTGCCGCTCGAGTGCAACGTGCACGGCTGGATGAACGCCTACGTCGGCGTCGTGACACACCCGTTCCACGCCGTGAGCGGCGAAAACGGCAGCTTCACGATCAGCGGCCTGCCGGCGGGGACGTACACCATCGAGGCGTGGCACGAGCGGTTCGGGACCAGGACCGCCACGGTCACGGTGGCCGCGGGCGGGTCGGCGACGGCCGACTTCACCTTCGCCGCGCAGTAAACGGAGATCGCCCATGCCCTGGTCGCTTCCGCCGGCCGCGTCCAGCTTCGCCGGCGACATCGACTTCCTGTTCTGGCTCATTCTCGTGATCACGGGCATCGCGTTCGTGATCGTCGAGGTAGGGCTGCTGTGGTTCGTCGTGAAGTATCGCGCGCGCCCCGGCCGGACGGCGCACTACACGCACGGGTCCACCAGGGCCGAGGTGATCTGGACGACCGTGCCGGCGGTGACGGTGGTGATCCTGGGGCTCATGAGCAACGGGATCTGGGTGAAGGTCAAGGGGCGCAACAGCGCCCCACCCGAGGCCACCCAGGTCGCGATCCATGCGAAGCAGTTCGAGTGGAACGTGACGTACCCGGGGCCCGACGGGCAGCTCGGGAGTCCGGACGACTTCACGGTGCGGAACCAGCTTCACCTCGTGGTGGACCGCCCCGTGAAGGTGCACCTGACGTCGGAGGACGTGATTCATTCGTTCTTCGTGCCGGACTTCCGCGTGAAGCAGGACGCGGTGCCGGGGATGACCATCGACGTGTGGTTCCAGCCCACCAAGACGGGGGAGTTCGAGCTGGCGTGCGCCGAGCTGTGCGGCCACGGACACTACAGCATGGGCGCGCGGGTGTTCGTGCACACGCAGGAAGCGTATGACGCCTGGCTGGCCGAGCGGGCCATTGCGCAGGAGGTCGCGTCATGACGGGCGTCGCGGCGGTCGGTCACGCGCCCCAGGCGCCGATGAGCTTCTGGCGCAAGTACGTCTTCTCGACCGATCACAAGATCATCGGGATCCAGTTCCTGTTCCTCAGCCTGCTGTTCCTGCTGCTGGGCGGCGTGCTCGCGATGCAGATCCGCTGGCAGCTGGGCTTCCCCTCCCAGCCGATGCCGGGCGCGGGCCTGCTGCCGGAGACGATGGCGTCGGGCGGGATCCTGTTACCGGAGTACTACGTCCAGCTCGTCTCGATGCACGGGACGTTCATGGTGTTCTTCGCGATCATGCCCCTGCTCGTGGGGGTGTACGCGAACTTCCTGATCCCGCTGAAGCTCGGCGCACCGGACATGGCGTTCCCGCGGATCAACATGGCGTCGTTCTGGCTGGCGCTGCTGGCCGGGCTCATCATGTTCGGGAGCCTGTTCGTGCCGGAGGGCGCGATCCGGTCGGGGTGGACGAACTACGCCCCGCTGTCGGCCCGACCCGACTACTCGGGCGTCACCCTGGGGCAGATCTTCTGGTGTCTCTCGATCGTGGTGCTCGGCCTCTCGTCGGTGCTGGGCTCGCTGAACTACATCACGACGGTCATCAACCACCGCGCCCCGGGCATGACGTGGTTCCGGATGCCGCTCTCCATCTGGGCGCTGTTCATCACGGCCATTCTCGGCGTCCTGGCGCTGCCGGTACTGCAGGGGGCGGCGATTCTCCTGATGTTCGACCAGACCATCGGGACCCACTTCTTCGATCCGCTGCAGGGCGGGCAGGCGCTGCTGTGGCAGCACCTGTTCTGGTTCTTCGGGCATCCGGAGGTGTACATCCTGATCCTGCCCGCCATGGGCATGGTCTCCGACATGATCGCGAACGGGTCGCGCAAGCCGATCTTCGGCTACCACTCCATGGTGTTCGCGATCATCGCGATCGGCTTCCTGGGGTGGATCGTGTGGGGCCACCACATGTTCATGAGCGGGATGAACCCGACGCTGGGCTCGTCGTTCATGATCTCGACCCTCGTGATCGCGGTGCCCTCCGCCATCAAGGTGTTCAACTGGATGGGCACGATGTGGCGCGGGAACCTGCGGTTGCACGTGCCCTTGCTCAACGCCATCGCGTTCGTGGCGATGTTCGTGATCGGGGGCCTGTCGGGCGTGTTCATGGCCGCCACGCCGGTGGACATGTTCATCCACGACACGTACTTCATCGTCGCGCACATCCACTACGTACTGTTCGGCGGGAGCCTGTTCGCGCTGTTCGGCGCCATCACGTTCTGGTACCCCAAGATGTTCGGCCGCCTGATGAGCGAGCGGTGGGGCAAGATCCACTTCTGGCTCACGTTCCTGTTCTACAACCTGACGTTCTTCCCGATGCACAACCTGGGCATGGCGGGGCACATGCGCCGGATCTACGACCCCACGCAATACGAGTTCCTCCGGCCGCTCCAGCCGCTCAACGAGTTCATATCGATATCGGCGTTCCTGCTGTTCACCGCGCAGTTCATTTTCGCCGCCAACTTTCTCGTGAGCCTGTGGAAGGGGAAGCGGGCGGAGCGGAACCCGTGGGAGGACAACGGGCTCGAGTGGTCGCTCCCCAACCCGGCGCCGCACGGCAACTGGGAGCGCACGCCGACCGTGTACCGGGGCCCGTACGAGTTCAGCGCGCCGGGCACGCCGGCGGGCCGGGACTACCTGCCGCAGCACGAGCGGCTGCCCACCGACCGCGAGCCGGCCGCCGCCGTGGCGCCGGCGGGCGCCTGACGCCGAAAGGGACTGCGAATGACGCACGCGCACGCGACGACGGCGGACATGATGCGGCCCCCGCACCCGGCCGAACCGGGCGCGGGCGTCTACAGCAACAAGCTCGGGATGTGGGTGTTCCTCGCCAGCGACGTCATGTTCTTTACCGCGCTGATCGGGACGTACATCATCCTGCGGTTTTCCACCGACCTCCCATGGGCCCAGCCGGCGGCGGTGCTCAACGTGCCGCTCACCGCGTTCAACACGTTTCTCCTGATCTGCTCGTCGGTCTCGATGGTCAAGGCGTATGCCGCCATCGCCGACGGCGACCAGAAGGGCCTCCGCTTCTGGCTCCTGATGACGATCCTCGCCGGTGCGGCGTTCGTGGGCGTGCAGGTGTTCGAATACATGAAGCTCGTGGGTCACGGGTTCGTGCCGTCGGGCTACCGCCCGGGGTCGGAGCTGGCGGAGCTGGCCGCCGCCGAGCCGCTCAAGTACAGCCTCGGGACCGGAGGGCTGTACGGGTCGACGTTCTTCTCGATGACCGGATTCCACGGGTTTCACGTGACCTGCGGCGTGATCTCGATGAGCTACCTGTACGTTCGGAAGGTCCTGCCGGGGAAATACTCGCAGCAGGACTACCGCGGGATCGAGGTGATCGGTCTGTATTGGCACTTCGTGGATCTGGTGTGGATCATCCTGTTCACGATCGTCTACCTCATCTGAGGCCCACATGGAGAGCGTCGCGCACAAGCGGCCGAACTACATCGCGATCTGGGTCTGGCTCGCCGCGCTGACCGCGATCGAGGTGGGGGTCGCGTTCGTCTCCCATTTCCCCAAGCTCGCGCTGATGCTGATCCTCGTCGCGCTGGCCATCTGGAAAGCCCTGCTGGTAGCGCTGTACTTCATGCACCTGAAGTTCGAGCGGTGGCGCCTGCGGATCGTGTTCCTCGTGCCGCTCCCGCTCGCGGTGATTCTGGTCCTCACGGCCATCACGGAGAAGCTCTGGTAGCCCTGCTCGAGCTGACGAAGCCGCGCATCACGCAACTGGTCGTGCTCACGGCGGCGGCGGGGTTCTCCCTCGGCGCCCGGGGCGACGTGGACTTGCTGCTGCTGGCACACACCCTGATCGGCACCGCGCTCGTGGCCGGCGGCACCAACGCCCTGAACCAGCTGTTCGAGCGCGACGTGGACGCCCGGATGGAGCGTACCCGCCGGCGGCCGCTTCCCGCCGGGCGGCTGACCGTGGCGGCGGCCGCCGCGTTCGCCTGGGCGGCCGGCGTGCTGGGGATCCTGTACCTCGCGGCGTCGGTCAACC
>JBOHSV010000468.1:0-6553 GCA_050921735.1 Gemmatimonadales bacterium
TCGACGAAGTCGCCGATCTCTACCTCGCCGACGGCAAGGTCCAGGCCCACGGCCTCGACCTCGGCCGCCCCGACGACGCGCTCGTCCACGAGGCCGGCGGCAAGGTCGTCGCACCCGGGCTTATCGACGTGCACGTGCACCTCCGCGAACCGGGCGACGAGGACGAGGAAACGGTCGCGACGGGGGCGCGCGCGGCCGCCGCCGGGGGGTTCACCGCCGTCTGTGCCATGCCCAATACCGATCCCGTCACCGACAACCAGGCCGCGGTGGGCTTCATCGTCCGCCAGTCGCTGCGGGCGGGCTACGCGCGGGTGTATCCCATCGGCGCCGTCTCGCTGGGGCAGAAGGGCGAGCGGCTCGCCGAGTTCGGCGAGATGGTGGGCGCCGGCGCGGTCGCCCTGTCGGACGACGGGCGGCCCGTGGCGTCGAGCCACCTGATGCGGACCGCGCTCGAGTACGCGCGGACCTTCGGCGTCCCGGTGGCCGACCACTGCGAGGAGCCGACCCTCGCGGCCGGCGGCGCGATGCACGAGGGGCTGGTGGCCACGCGGCTGGGCCTCAAGGGCATTCCCGCCGCGGCGGAGGAGATCATGGTGGCGCGGGACTGCCTGCTGGCCGAGCTGACCGGCGGACACGTTCACGTGTGTCACGTGTCGACCCGCGGGTCGGTCGAGCTGATCCGGCGCGCGCGCGAGCGCGGCGCCCGCGTCACCGCCGAGGTGACACCCCATCACCTCACCCTCACCGACCTGGCGTGCGAAGGCTACGACACCCACGCCAAGATGAACCCGCCGTTGCGCGAAGCGGCCGACGTCGCGGCGCTGCGCGCCGCCCTCAAGGCGGGCGTCGTGGACTGCATCGCCTCCGACCACGCGCCGCATGCCTACGACGAGAAAGAAGGCGCGTTCGACGACGCGCCGTTCGGCGTCATCGGCCTCGAGACCGCGCTCGGCGTGGCGTATACCGAGCTCGTGGACGCCGGTGTCCTCACCCTGCCCGAGCTGCTCCACCGCATGAGCACCGCCCCGGCCGGCGTATTCGGGCTCCCGGGCGGCACCCTGCGGCCGGGCGCGCCGGCCGACGTCGTGGTGCTCGACATCACGACCCCGTGGACCGTGGAGGCCGCCGAGTTCTGCTCCAAGAGCCGCAACACGCCGTTCGCCGGGCGCCGGCTCGTGGGGCGCGCCCTGCTCACCCTGGTCAACGGGCGGCCGGTCTACGAGCGTCACTCGGTCGCCGGCTGATCCGCGCGGCGCCGCAAGCCTTCACAACCACTGCACTTATGTCGCGGCCCCGCGCGAGCCGTGCAGTCCCGGCCCGCCCGACGACCGCCGTGGCGCCGTTGCGGGCCGGGAAATTGACCTTAATGTGTTGCCCGGGCTTATCTTCCAACCGACATGGCCAGGACTCCGTCGAAGGGCACCGCCGTGATCGAGCGCCTGCTGGAGGAGCGGCGCCAGTACGAGGCATGGATCGTCCGGCTCGACGCGGCGGCCGACGCCACCCAGGCACACGTCCGCACCCGGGTGCGGGCCGACTACGTGGCGCGGCTCAAAGCGGTCACCGAGGAGCTCGTCGGCCACGCCGAGCAGGCGCGCCAGTTGATCGCCCAGAAGAAGACGCAGCTCGCCGAGCTCGCGAAACAGGAGAAGGCGGCCGCGGAGCGGCTCCAGGAGACCGAGCTCCGGCACGCGGTGGGCGAGTACGACGAGTCGCAATGGTCGCAGGTCCACAAGGACGCGCTCGCCGAGCTCATGTCGGTGCGCGAGGACCTGAAGGGGGTCGAAAGCGACATCGCCAAGCTCGAGGAGCTGGATCGACTGGTCCGGCACAAGCCGGGTGCCGGGGCCCGGGCCGGATCTCCCGCCAGGCAGCCATCCCATGACCGCCAGAAGGCTCCCGTCGACGAGCTCGCGTTCCTGAAGTCCGTGACGGAGGACGAAGGGACCGGCCCGTCACCGCGGCGTGCCAGCGGCGCGCAGTTCCAGCCCGCGGTGCCGGATGCGGAGCGGACCGGACCCGGTGGGGGGAGCTCCCTGACGCCCGTTCCACGCGACGACGACCCGGATGCCGAGGCCGAGAAGACGTTGAAGTGCAGCGAATGCGGGACGATGAACCTGGCGACGGAGTGGTACTGCGAGCAGTGCGGGGCGGAGCTGGCCGCGCTCTAGGCGCTCTTGGCCTTGACGTACCGCGCCAATCGGGACTTGTGCCGCGCCGCGTTATTGGGGTGAATGAGCCCCTTCCGGGCGGCGCGGTCGAGCAGGCGGGATGCCGTCGCGAACGCCTGGGCCGCGCCGTCCGCCGTCGGGGCCTGCCGCACGCGCTTCAACGCCGTGCGGAGCGCGGCCCGCTGGCCCTTGTTCCGGGCGTATCGCGACCGGGCCTGGCGCATCGCTTTCTTGGCGGACTTGATCCGGGGCACCGAGACGTCTCCTCGAACGAGGGGCGGAAGTTAGAGGGTAAGTGACAGGGGGTCAAGGCTCTACAGCGTTGACCGGCGGCGGCGCATTTCATTATCTTGGGCCCGGCCCGTGACCACTCCCGCCAGCCCCGTAGAGGCCCGCGCCGGCTTCGTCGTCGAGCTCGAGCAGTTCTCGGGACCGCTCGACTTGCTCCTGCATCTCATTCGGGAAGACGAGGTCGACGTCACCGACCTCCCCATCGCGCGGATCGCCGATCAGTTCCTGGCGGCGATCGCGGATCTCGGGTTGAACCGGGCGGCCGACTATCTGGAGATGGCGGCGCGGCTGCTCCGCATCAAGGCGCAGCTGCTGCTGCCGCGTCGCTCGGACGACGATGCGTGGGAGGATCCGCGCTCGGAGCTGGTGCGCCGCCTGCTGGAGTACCAGCAGATCCGGGAGTTGGTGGCGTGGCTGGGGGCGGCGGCCGAGCGGCGGGCCGAGCGGTTCGGCCGGGGCTTCGAGCCCCCCCCGCCCGAAGCGCCGCCGGCGCCGCTGCGGATCGATCTGAACGAGCTGCTCGCCGCGGCGGAACGGGTGATCGCGCTCATCCCCGAGCCCGTGCTGCACCGCGTCGTTCCTCGGCCGCTCGACGTCGAGGGCGCGACGGCCCGCATCCAGACGCTCCTGGCCGAGCGGGCGGAGCTCGCGTGGGGTGATGTCGTCGGCCCACAGGCGAGCGTGGTCGATGTGCTGTCGGCGTTCATCGCGCTGCTCGAGCTCGCCCGGCGCGGCGCCGTCTCCCTGAGCCAGCCCGAGCCGTTCGCCCTGCTCCGCATCCGCCGTGAGCCCCCTCGCGAAGCTGCTTGAGGCGGCCCTGTTTTCGGCGGCGCGGCCACTCACGCTGCCGGAGCTGGCGACGCTCGATCCGCAGGCCGGGCCCGAGGCCGTCGCGGCAGCGCTGGACGAGGTGCGCCGGGCCTACGCCGGCGCGCAGCACGGCGTCGAGCTCGCCGAGATCGCCCAGGGGTGGCAATTCCTGACCCACCCGGACTACGCCGAGTCCATCGAGCGCGCGCAGTTCGCGCTGCGGCCGCGACGGCTGTCGCCGGCCGCCCTCGAGACGCTGGCGATCATCGCGTACCGCCAGCCGGTGGGTCGGGTGGAGATCGACGAGATCCGCGGCGTCGATTCGGCTGCCGTCATCGAGAAGCTGGTCGAGCGCGGCCTCGTCGAGGTCGTCACGCGCGGCGAGGGCCTCGGGCGGCCGCTGCTGTACGGCACCACGGCGGCGTTCCTCGAGATCCTGGGTCTCCGGCATCTGGATCAGCTGCCGCGGCTCGACGAGCTGTCGGTGGCGCTCCGGCCCCCCGCGCCGGCCGAAGAAGACGCCGAATGAGCCTGATGCGCCTGCAGCGCGCTGTGGCGCGCGCGGGCGTGGTGTCGCGTCGCAAGGCCGAGGAGTGGATCCGCGCCGGGCGGGTGCGCGTGGACGGGCGCGTGGCGACCCTCGGGGCCAGCGTCGATCTCGCGCACCAGCAGGTGACTGTGGACGGCCGCGTGGTCCGACCGGCGCCGCGCGTGTGGCTCGCCCTGAACAAGCCCCTCGGGTACGTGGTGAGCCGGGCCGATCCCGCGGGGCGGCGTACCGTGTTCGACCTCCTCCCCAAGGCCCCCGGACTGACGTACGTTGGACGCCTCGACGTCATGACGTCCGGCCTGCTGCTGCTCACGACGGACGGGACGGCGGCGCACCGTCTGATGCACCCCCGCTTCGCGGTCGAGCGGACCTACTGGATGCGCGTGCACGGCGCCGGCGTCGCCGCGGTGCGGCGCGCGCTGGCCCGCCCCGTGGTGGTGGACGGGCGTCCCGTGCGCCTCCGGCGCCACCGCACCCGCGCCGCCGGCCGCGGCGTCGAAGTCGAGCTCGTGCTGGCGGAAGGCCGGCACCGCATCGTGCGGCGGCTCGCCGCGGCGCTCGGGCTCAAGGTCGAGTGGCTGCACCGCACGGCCTACGGGCCCGTGCGGCTGGGACGGCTTCCCGAAGGCCGGCACCGCGCGCTGTCCGCGCGCGAAATCGAGGCCATCGAGCGACTCCATGGACCTGCGTGACCGGACGGTGCTGATGCTCGGGGGAAGCGGCCTGGTGGGCCATGCCGTGGCGCGCCGCGTGCTGGCGCACGCCCCCAAACGGCTCGTCCTGGTGGCGCTCTCCGAAGACGAGGTCCGCGCCGCCGGGCGCGCGCTCGAACCGTACCGCGGCGGCGCGACGATCGACGTGGAGTGGGGCGACGTGTTCCTGCCCGAGTCCGTGGCCCGGCTCGACCGCGGCGCGATTCTCCACGATCCCCGCCACCGCGCGCTCGTGCTCGATGACCTGCTGGGCGACCTCACCGACGAGGTGCTGGAGCGGAGCTTTCTGTTCCGCACCCTCGCGACCCATCGCCCGGACGCCGTGGTGGACAGCATCAACACCGCCACGGCGTTCGCGTATCAGGACGTGTTCCAGAGCGCGCGGGACCTGCGGGCCGATGCGGAAGCCGGCGGCGCCGACCGGGCGGCCGTCGAGCGCCACCTCCTGACGCTCACGCTCCCCCAGCTCATCCGCCACATGCAGATCATGGTGGAGGCGCTGCGCCGCGCGGGGACGGAGGCCTACGTCAAGATCGGCACGAGCGGCACCGGCGGCATGGGGTTCAACGTGCCTTACACGCACTCCGAGGAGCGCCCCAGCCGCACGCTGCTGACCAAGTCCGCCGTGGCCGGCGCGCACTCGCTGCTGCTGTTCCTCATGGGCCGGACGCCCGATGCGCCAGCCACGGTGGAGATCAAGCCCACGGCCACGGTCGCCTGGCGCGAAATCGGCTTCGGCCCCGTGAAGCGCGGCGGCCGGCCCATCCCGCTGATCGATTGCCCCGAGGCGGTGCCGCTGGGCGAGGCTTTCCGGCCCGGCGCGGCGCCGTGGCGCGACATCGGCCGGCCGCTCGAGGGCGTCTACATCAACGTCGGCGAGAATGGGCTGTTCGCGCGCGACGAGTTCGAGGCCGTGACGGCGCTGGGCTCGATGGAGTTCATCACGCCCGAGGAGGTGGCCGACTACGTGGTGATGGAGCTCACGGGCCGGCCCACCGGACGCGATATCGTTGCGGCGCTGGACGCGGCCACGGCGGGCCCCACCTACCGCGCGGGCATCCTGCGGAGCTACGCGTTGGAGCGGCTCCTGGCCCTGGAGCGCG
This sequence comes from Gemmatimonadales bacterium, assembly GCA_050921735.1. Lineage (GTDB taxonomy): Bacteria > Gemmatimonadota > Gemmatimonadetes > Gemmatimonadales > GWC2-71-9 > DATLXT01. The sequence continues at coordinate 5,639 of JBOHSV010000468.1, forward strand.
ATACCGGCACCCGCGCCGTCGCGTACGAGATGCTCGGTCCGCCCCGCCTCACCAAGCTGCTGTTCGAGGCCCATCTGCTGAGCCTGGTGCGGCCCACGGTCCGCGCCCTGGCGCAGAGTCGCCCGGAGGAGCTGGCCCGCGATGCGTACGACGCCGTGTGCCGCGAGCACACGCTGCGGCGCCACATCGTCTCGGTGGGGATCCCGATCCTCACGCCGGACGGTCGGCGCCTGCATCGGGGCAGCCTGGTAGTCGTCCCGCCCGGGGGGCGCGAGCCGCTGGCCGCGGCGCCGCGGGGGTGGGTGGACCTGCGACCGGACCAGATGGCGGCCTGGATCGGTCGCGGTCGGGAGATGGTGCGCCAGGCCGAGCGCCGGGCCGGACTCGCGGAGCAGTCAGGGAGCGACGGGGAGTGGACGGCGATCGGGGCGGACGACCCCGTCGCACCGGCCCGGTTCGCGATCTGGGTGTTCCACCACGAGGACCACGGGGAACGCATCAAGCGCTGAGGGGGTATGGCCGTCAACACGGCGGGTGTTGATCGGGCGCTCGGCGCCATCGGGACGACCTTCCGGCTCGTGCGGCTCTACCCGCCCACCCACCCGGCGGTCCAGGAAGCGCTCCGTCACGTCGCGGGCGCGCTGCCGGCGCTGGCGGCGATGGGCACCGTGGAGTTGAAGGTCGGCGCGACGGGCGTCCACTGGCACGGCCAGCACCTGCTGCCGCGCAACGCGCAGCTGGCGGAGCTCGCCGGCTTGCTGTTCGCGCGCGGGGTGCGGTCGCTGCAGGTCCACCCGGGCCTGACCCCCGAGCACGTGCTGGCCTTGTTTCACGTGGCGACGGGCAGCGTTCTTCCCGACGACCCCTCCCTCGGCCGGCTCACGCTCGGCCTCGGCCGGCGGACCAGCCAGCGCC
>JBOHSV010000469.1:0-1846 GCA_050921735.1 Gemmatimonadales bacterium
GGTGGGGGCGGGGATGCGGGCCCTGCTCGAGCGCCAGGGGATCAACTACACGCTGGGTGGGGCGGTGCTGCTGGACACGCCGCTGGGCGAGCGGCGGGTGGCGCTCAAGGGGGAGGGAGAGGTGCCCCTGAAAAAGTTGCTCAGATGACGGCACTCTGCGTAACTTCGTACTTGGACCTCCAAGGAGCCGCATAGATCAAACCGCTGATCGACGTCCATCCGCCTGTCGAGCGCACGTTTCTCGTGGGCGCGCCGCGCAAGGGCTCGGACGACGCGGCGCAGGTGGAGGGGCACCTGGAGGAGCTGGCCCGGCTGGCCGACACGGCCGGCGCGGACGTGGTGGGCCGGATGGTCCAGCGGCTGGACGCGCCCACGCCCAACTACTACCTGGGGCAAGGGAAGGTCGAGGAGCTGAAGGCCGCCCTGAGCGACGCCGGGGCCACGCTGGTCGTGTTCGACGAGGCGTTGTCGCCGGTGCAAGGCACGAACCTCGAGCGGGCCCTGGACCGCCGGGTGATGGACCGCACCGAGCTCATCCTCGACATCTTCGCCACCCGCGCGCGCAGCGCCGAAGCCAAGCTCCAGGTGGAGCTGGCGCAGCTCGAGTACCTGTTGCCGCGCCTCACCCGCATGTGGACCCACCTGTCGCGCATCCGCGGCGGCATCGGCCTGCGGGGGCCGGGCGAGACCCAGCTCGAGACCGACCGCCGGGTGATCCGCCGCAAGATCTCGACGCTCAAGCGCCGGCTGGAAGAGGTGGCGCATCACCGGGCCAACCAGCGACAGGGGCGGCGCGACCTGCCGCACGCCGCGCTGGTGGGCTACACCAACGCCGGCAAGTCGTCACTCCTGCGGGCGCTGTCGGGCGACGACGTGTTCGTCGAGGACCGGCTGTTCGCCACGCTCGACACCTTGACGCGCGAAGTGGACGTGGGCGAGGGGTACCGTTTCCGGCTCACCGACACCGTGGGGTTCATCCGCAAGCTGCCGCACAACCTCGTAGCCAGCTTCCGGGCCACGCTCGAGGAGGCGCGCGAGGCCGACCTCTTGCTCCACGTCATCGACGCGAGCCATCCGGCGTGGGAGGAGCAGGCGGAGGTGGTCGAGGACGAGTTGCTGGCCCCGGGGCGCCGCCCCGGGGTCAACCCACCCGAGCGCAAGCGGGTGCTGCACGTCTTCAACAAGGCTGACCTGCTACCCGATCCCGCGGGGTTTCTCGCACAGGTTCGCGAGCGTTACCCGCATGCCGTCCTGACCTCGACGCTGCCACGCTCGCGCGGCGTGGAGGGACTGCGGACGGCCCTTCGGGCCTCGGCCCAGGCCCTCCGCCCCATCGCCCAGGTTCGCGTGCCGCTCGAAGACGGCAAGCTGCTCGCCGAGCTGCACCGCGAGGGTGAAGTGCTCACACAGCATCAGTCGGATGGGGTGGTCGTCGTGACGGCGCGGGTGGAAGCGAAGCTGCTGGGGAGGTTGAGAAGGGATGGGGTCGAGGTGATCCTCGGGCCTATTCATATCCCCTGATCCACGCCCCCCGGCCCTGCGTGCGGACCCGGGCGAGCGCCGTTTGCGCCCGGTCGATCATGTGTCGCGGCTCGAGCGGCGCGAAACGGACGTTCGGCACCGAGTCGTAGCCCGCCACGATGTCGGGCGGCGGGCCGTCGCCCCCGCCGCGGATCTCCCGCGCCAGACGCTCGGCGAGCAGCACCGCCCCGCGGGCATCCGTCCCCGGGGCCACGACCGCGAACTCGGTCGGGCCGATGCGGCCGATCGCGTCGGAGCGCCGGCCCACGGCCTTGAGCCGCCGCGCCACCCGGCCGGCGTCGGCGGGGCGCGCGGGCGCGAGCAC
>JBOHSV010000470.1:0-2024 GCA_050921735.1 Gemmatimonadales bacterium
CCGACGTGCGACGCCCCGGGCCGCGCGCCAGCTGGTGCGCGGCGTACAGCACGAGGCCCACCGGCACCGCGTAGCGCGGCGCCTGCACGCTGTCCACCAACCCCGCGATGTTCTGCTCCGGCGCGCCCGCCCGCACCGGCATGCCGAACACCTCGCGCGCCAGCTCGACGATGCCCGGGAGGTGCGCCGTCCCGCCCGTGAGCACGACGCCGGCCGGCAGCCGCCGCGGCTCGTACCCCGCCTTCTCGAACTCGCGCGCCACGAGCTGGAAGATCTCGTCCAGCCGCTGATGAATGATCTCGGCCACGAGCTCGCGCGCCGCCTGGCGCACGCCCTGCCCCGGCGTCGACGACAACGGAATCATCTCGGCCGGGTCGACGAGCGGCTTGTACGCCATGCCGTGCCGCTCCTTCAGCCGCTCGGCCTCGGACTGGGTCACGCCCAGACCCTGGACCAGATCGCTAGTCACGCGGTTCCCCGCCCACTGGAGCGACGCGAGGTGGCGCACTTTCCCCTCGTGGAAGATCGCGACCCCCGTCGAGCCGCCGCCGACTTCCACCAGGGCGACGCCCAGCTCGCGTTCGTCGTCGGTCAGCACCGCGTACGACGCGGCCAGGGGCTCCAGCACCAGGTCCGCCACGCGGTACCCCGCCCGCTGCACGCTCTTGCGCAGGTTCTGGGCGGCCGTCGACTGCACCGTCACCAGGTACATGTCCACTTCCAGCCGCATCCCGGTCATCCCGATCGGGTCCGAGATCCCGCGCTGCTGGTCCACCATGTACTCCTGCGGGATGTCGTGGAGCAGCTCGTGATCGCGCCCGAGCGAGACGGCGCGCGCCACTTCGTTGGCGCGGGCCACGTCGGCCGGCGTGATTTCCTCGCCCGTCACGGCCACCACGCCCGAGGACGGGCGCGCCGCCACGTGCTCGCCGGCGATGCCGCAGGTGACCTCCGCCACGCGCACGCCCGCCATGCGCTCCGCGTCCCGCAGTGCCGCCGCCACCGAGCGCGTGGTCTCTTCGATGTCGCGCACCACGCCGCGCCGCACACCCGCGTTGCGGGCGAGCCCCACGCCCAGCACCTTGGCGAGCGGCAGCCGCGGCAGGTCGCCGACCACCTCGGCGATCACCGCGCAGGTTTTCGTGCTCCCCAGGTCGAGCCCGGCGACGAGCCGGCGCGCCGGACTCATGCGCCCCCGGAACGCCGGCGCCGCACCACGACCTGGCCGGCGTAGCGCGCGTCCAGCTCCGCGTACCGGCGCGCCCGCGCCGCGAGATCCTGCGCTACCAGCACCACAGCCCGAATATCCTCCGGTCCGGCGTCACGCCGCAGCAGCACGCGGCCGGACTCGAGTTCGAGAACCACGTCGCCGCGCACGGTCGCGCGCGCGGTGACAATCTCACGAAACAGCGCCGGGTCCACCCCGCGAACCAGCCCGAGCACCGCGGCCACGCCCGCGTCGGCGCTGCGCGCGAGCGGCAGGTCGAGCCCCGACCGCGCGGGATCGAACGGCAACACCCGCCCCCGGCCGTCCAGCACCACGAGCCGCCCTCCCTGCTCCCCCTGCGCCGGCGTCAGCGCTACCGCCTCGGTCTCCCGCACCCGCACCGCGAGCGCGCCGGGGTACCGCCGCTCCACCCAGGCCTCGTCGACCCCGGCCAGGCCGCGCACGCGGTCGGCGAGCAGGTCCCGATCCACGAAGACGCTCGCCTGCGGTCCGAGCCGGAGGGCCGCGATCACCGTGTCGGGCGCCAGGTGCCGCACGCCCACCAGCTCGACCCGGCGCAGCCGGAACAGGTCGAGCTGCCGGAGCACCCGCGGCGCGCCGAACCACAGCCCCAGGCCGACGCCGGCGAGTCCCAACCCCGCGGCCAGTCCCGTGCGACGCGTCAAGCGCCGGCCCCTCACCTCCCGGCCCCCCGTCCCCCAACCCCCGTCCCCAGCAGCTGCAGCAGCTCCGGCCCCACCCGGGTCACATCACCCGCGCCCAGCGTGAACACCACGTCGCCCGCCCGGACCAGCTC
>JBOHSV010000471.1:0-5186 GCA_050921735.1 Gemmatimonadales bacterium
GGCGGCCACGCGTTGTTCCGGCGACGGCGTGTCGGGGCCGAGCAGCAGGATCGGCACCCGGTGGCCGATGCGGACATCGGTCTGCAGCGCGCGGCACGCGTCGATCCCGCTCATGTCCGGGAGCTCGGCCTCGAGCAGGATCGTGTCGGGCTGGAGGTCGCGGGCCCACTCGACGGCGAGAGTGCCGGTGTGCACCTGGACCGCCGTGTAGGAAGCACCCACGAGGTGGTCCGCGAGCGGGCGTTCCCGCCGGGCGGCGATGAGAACCACGGGCTGGCTAGTGTTGTCGGCAATCATCGGTCCGCGTTGCGGTCTTGCATCATTCGCGCCGCACCGCCGGGGAGCGGGCCTCGGCGTCTAACTCGCGGTCTCGTACATGGTTGCAGCGACGCTGCCGGTCCGGGTCCGCGCATGGCGAAGCTGCATTCTGATGCAAGCATGCGAAGCGGCTGCCCAAAGTCGCGGCGCGGCATGTCGCGCCCGCGCCACAACGTTGCGCCGCGAAACCGCCCGAGCGACGCGGCCGTAGGTGGACGGAGACGCGCACCACGCCCTCCACCGCCGGAGAATCGCCGCCATGAAAGCACCGTCGCTGCCGGCGCTCCTGCTCCTCGCTTCCGCGGGCGCGGCGGCCGGCTGCAGCGCCGCGGACGCCAACGATCCCAACGCGCGGCCCTACAAGGTGGCCGTCGCGGACCGCGGCGCGATCCGTCTCCTGGTCGAGGAGACCGGCATCGTCGAGCCCGAGCGCCAGGTCGTCGTGAAGTCGCCTATCTCGGGGGTCGTGGATCGCCTGTATGCGCGCGCCGGCGACCGCGTCCGCCGCGGGCAGCCGCTGGCCCGCATCCTGCCCGACATCGCCCAGGCCAATACGTTCGCCCGCATCCGCGCCGACATGCTGGCGGTGGTGTTCGCGGTCGCGGTCGGCTTGGTGTTCGGCTGGTACCCCGCCCGGCGGGCCGCGAGGCTCGACCCGATCGAGGCGATCGGCGGAGTGTGAGGGGGTTAGTCCGCGCGGCGTTCCAGCAGTTCGAGCGCGCGGTGGAGACGGGTCACGGCAGCGTCGAGGTCCGCGGCCGCGCCCGCACCCGCGCCCAGCATCTGGAGCGCGTTGCGGACATGCTCACCCGGCGATTCCGTGCCGGGCTGCCGGGACCCACGGCGCCCCCGCCGCTCCAGCGTGCTGCGCCGCTCGGGCCCGCGGCGCCGGTCCACCACGATGCGGCGCTCCGCCGTGGCCACCGCAATGGCCATCCGGCGCGGTGCGGCACGGCGATCCATGCCGGCGCGACGATCGGCGATGAGGCGACTACCGGCCGCCGGGGGCGCTCGGGGAGCGTCGGGCACCCTCCAAGATGGGGCGTTCCGCCCCAGTCGGCCAGCGCCGCCCCCGCGCTAATCCTGCACCGGCAACCCGCTCGGCACCCGTGCCGGGACCAACGCGCCGAGCTCCCGCGCCGCCGGGTCCGTGAGCGACCGCAAGAACTCCACGACCTCGCCCAGCTCGTCGTCGGTCAGGTGGAGCGGCGTCCGCAGCCGGAAATCGAGCGTCTCGAGCACCGCGTTGATCGTCGCGTCGTCGCCGTGATACCGGGGCTGCAACGCCGGCGCGAGCTGCGAGACGTCGTAGCTGCGCAGGGCGCGCGGGACGTCGTTGTAGTGCCGCACCACCGCGTCGAGCGTGGCGTACGCGCCGTCGTGCATGTACGGGGCGGTGAGCTCGACGTTGCGGAGGGGGGCCACGCGGAACGTGAACCGATAGAACTCGTTGCCGATCACGTCGCCGTGTCCGAAGTCCAGCGGCGCTCCCGCGCCCGTCCCCGGGCCGAGCTGCGGCGCGCCGACGTTGGCGAAGCTCTGGCCGCCCAGGAAGGGTCCGTTATGGCAGGATGAGCAGCGCGCCTTCCCGAAGAACAGCAACGCGCCGCGCTTCTCCAGCGGCGTGAGAGCGGCGTCGTCGCGCGACAAGTAGCGGTCGAACGGCGAGCCGGTCTTGACCAGCGCCTGCATCTGGAACGCCGCGATGGCCCGCGCTGCGTGCTGGAACCCGAGCTGGCTCGCGGGCGTGCCGGGGTAAGCCGCGCGGAACAGGTCCGCGTACTCCGGGATCGCGAGGAGCCGCTGCATCACCGCGCGCCAGATGGCCGCGTACTGGCTGTCCCCGAACTGCGCCAGCTCGTTGGCATTGCCGAAGACGTCGCGGTCGCCCGGCTCCCCGCGCATCTCGCGGCGGTTCAGCACCGGAAACATCGCCTGCGCGGCGAGGATGTTGGGAAGGTCGGGCGGCAGCGCGAACCCGGCGGGTGTCTGGAACGGTCCCGCGCCGAACCCGCTGATCCGGCCGTCCCAGAACACGTAGAACAAGCCAAGCCCCGCGTTGAGGAGTGACGGCGCGTTCCGCGGCACGAATTCGCGACCGGGGCCGAGGGTCCGCTCGGCGCCCAGACCGGTGCCGCCGGTGCCGATCGCGAGTGACAGGCCGTCCCCCGCGGCGCGCTCGGGCTGGTGACAGGTGGCACAAGAAATATCCCGGTTGCCGCTCAGGATCTTGTCGAACATCAGCGCCCGGCCCAGCTCGACCAGCGCCGGCTCCCGCGCCGGCATCGGGCCGATGGGGACCACGCCCCACTGCGCGATGGTCCGGCGCAGCTCGGCATCGATCGGCGGCGCGGGCGGCGGCGCCGAGGGAACTTCCGGGTGGTCGCACGCGGCGCCCAGCGCGAGCAGCCCGAGGCACAGCGTCGTGACGGAGCGGGTCATCGTCGGCCTCCTTCGCTCAGCGCAGGGGAAGCGAGAGGGACACCTGGTGCGCCACCACGCTGACCTCGTCCAGCGTCAGCGGACCGCTCGGCGCCAGCAGGATGCCGCCGGAGCGCACGCCCGCTGCGTCGGCGATCGCGAACCCGCCGTTCGACCCCACCCCCGGCCGGCCGGTCCCGTGCGTCACCCGCCCGCGGTAGCGGATCTCGAACTCCGGGAACCGCAGGCTCAGGCCCCACGTGGGGGTCCACTCGATCCACCGCTCTTCCTGATTCCGGCCGAACACCTGGACGTTGTCGTACTGCGCGAGCCAGTAGTGGATGGAGCGCACCACCAGGCCGAGCTGGAACGCGGCCCCCCGGCGCGGATCGTTCCCCTCGAGCTCCCGGCTCACGCCGAGGCGCAGCAGGGCGTTGGAGAAGCGGAAGTCGTTCTCGATGGTCTTGCCGCCGGTCGGAATCGTGTCACCCAGCCGTGTGACCATCGGCTCCGCCGCCTCCGCCCACGTGTTGCTCCAGATCGGCTCGTAGATGAGATCGACGCCGAACGTCGCGGGGCCGGTCGTGCGCGAAAACCCGAGGCCGAAATTGTACGCGGAGGAGTGCCCGGGATCGCGCGGGATGTTCTGGAGCTCGTAATTGGGGATCTTGGGATGCGACATCAGATTGGCCGTCGCGAGCCAGCCGACGCGCCACCCCGCGTCCCCCAGCGGGCGCTCGTACTCGAGGTGCAGGCCCCAGATGTTGGTGCGGTCGACGTTGTGCTCCAGCCGCGGGCGCAGCTGCACCTGCTGGGTGCCCGGATCCCAGAACGGGTCCAGATAGGTGACGTCGTGCGTCATGTTGAAGCGGTTGTGCACCAGCACCGCTTCGAGGGATCGGTTTCCGCTCCATTCCTTGAGCAGGCCGAGCCGCACGTCAGTAGCATGACCGTCCTGCCGGAGGTTGTCGCTCCCGGCGTACAGCAGGTCCACGCCGTCCACGCCGTGGAGGTCAGCCCAGAATACGCTGGCACCGACGGAGAGTCCGGCGCTGGGCAAACGCCGGCCCACCGCGGCATGCACGAACGCGTTGCCGTGTGAGCGCGGACTGCGCGGGCTGGGTATCGGTCCGGGGGCAATGCTCTGGTCCAGGGCCACCGGCGGCCTGAACTGGGGAAGGTCCGTGCCCGCCTCGTCCACCTCCTGGAGCGCCAGCGCCAGCCCGCCGAACCAGTGACCGGCGGGCAGAAAAGCCGCGAGCGGCAGGGCCCGTCCGCCGCCCGCGTCGCGCGACACGCTATAGAGGGCCGGGGAGCCGAACAGGCGCGGGCCACCCAGCCGGGCGCCCAGCGCGGGGTTGCGGAACGGGTCGAGCACGGTGTCGGCCAGGGCGATCGCCACGCCCCCCATGCCGAGGTTGTGTGACGGGAAGATCTCGAACTGGTCCGCCTGCGACACCGGGACCGTTCTGATCGAGATGACCTGTGCCGACGCCGTGCCGGCGGCGGCCAAAAGCAGGGTCGAGAGGGAGAGGGCGCGCCTGGTCATACGACACCTCGCTCGGAAGGGGATCCCCAGAGCGGAGACCTCCGGATCCCCTGCCCAGGTCACCCGTCCGTCACGGCCCCCCGACTGCTGGACGAGACGAGCCGCGCGTACTTGGCCAGCACGCCCGACGTGTACGTTAGCGGCGGAGGCGTCCAGCGCGCTCGCCGGTGTTCAATCTCCTCCGGCGGTACGTCGAGCTCGAGGAGCCCCCGCTCCGCGTCGATGGTGATCGGGTCACCCTCCTCGACGAGCGCGATCATGCCGCCGACGGCCGCCTCCGGAGCGACGTGGCCCACCACCAGACCGTGGGTGCCGCCCGAGAACCGCCCATCGGTGACCAGACCGACCGCGTCGCCGAGCCCCGCGCCGATGATCGCGGAGGTGGGAGACAGCATCTCGCGCATCCCGGGCCCGCCGCGCGGCCCCTCGTACCGGATCACCACCACATCGCCACGCTGCACCCGCCCACCCAACACGGCGTCGAGACATGCTTCTTCGGAGTCGAACACCCGCGCGGGCCCGGTCATGCGCAGCGCCCCGACGCCGGTGATCTTGGCGACGCTGCCCTCCTCCGCGAGGTTTCCCCGCAGGATCGTGAGGTGCCCCCGGGCGTAGAGCGGGCGATCCCACGGGCGGATGACGTCCTGGTCGCTGCGCGGCCGGTCGGGAACTCCGGCCAAGACGTCGGCCATGGTGCGGCCGGTGATCGACCGCGCGTCGCCGTGGAGCACACCCTGCCCCAGCAGGATCTTCATTACCTGCGGGATGCCGCCGGCGCGGTGCAGGTCGGTGGTGACGAACCGGCCCGAGGGCTTGAGGTCGCACAGCACGGGCACGCGCGCGCGGACGGCCTCGAAGTCGTCGAGCGCGAGCGGCACGCCGGCCGCCCGCGCGATGG
>JBOHSV010000472.1:0-1530 GCA_050921735.1 Gemmatimonadales bacterium
TGCCGGGCGTGTCGTCGCCCTGGAGCGTGGTGAGGTCCAGGCACGTGACCGCGCGCAGCAACCACGCCGCCTGCCAGTCTTTCTTGACGGTGCGGCGCTTGGGGAGGGTGGCCGCACGGCGTTCCACCGCGCTGCGGTTGACCCGCAGCGCGAGCACCGCATCGAGGTCGAGCGGCGTGCCGGGGTTGCGGCGCCCCTCGACGTCGCGCGGCGCCGGATAAGCGGGCGCCGCCGCGCGCGTCGCGGCCGGCGGATCGCGGGTAACGGTCATGGGCGGTCCGGGGATCAATCTAAACGATCGGCGACGCGAGCGCCTTGCCCGCCCCCGGGCGGATTCCTACCTTGGGGGCCGTGCCCGCCCCACCCTCCCGGGTCGTCGTCGTCGCCGACGCCCATCTGGGCCAGGTCCCGCCGGCCGTCGAGGCCGCCTTTCACGCGTTCCTGGATGCGCTGCCCGAGCTGGGCGACGCCCTGCTCATCAACGGCGACCTGTTCGACTTCTGGTTCGAGTACCGCAGCGTCATTCCGCGCAAGCACTTCCCCACCGTCGCCAAGCTCCACGCGCTGCGCGCCAGACGGATTCCGGTCACGTTCGTGGGCGGGAATCACGACCGCTGGGGCGGCGATTTCCTCACACGGGACCTCGGGATCGCGTTTTACGCGGGCCAGGTCGAGCTCGATCTGGCGGGCCGCCGGGCGCACGTCGCGCACGGCGACGGGCTCGCCGAGCAGCACTGGTCGGGTGCCCTGCTGCACCGCGTGACGCGCCATCCGCTCACGATCGCCGTGTTTCGCGCCCTGCACCCGACGCTCGGCTTCTGGATCGCGGACCGGCTGTCGGGGAAGCTGGCCGACAGTACGAAAGACCAGGCCGTGCTCGACCGGGCGGCCGCGGCGCAGGCGGAGTACGCCCGCGGCCTGCTGGAGCGGCGCCCCGAGCTGGAGCTGGTGATTCTGGCGCACACCCACCGCCCGCGGGTCGACCGGCTGTCGGACGGGCGCGTCTATCTCAACCCGGGGGCGTGGCTGGACGGCGGGCGCTATGCGGTGGTCACGCCGGACGGCGTCGACCTGAAGACCTTTTAGCCCAGCGGCACGACCTCCACTTCGGTCAGCTTCTCGCCCAGAAACTTCGCGCCCACCTTGCGAAAATGCGGCTCGTCGTCCGAGACGACGAAGCGATGGACCGCGGCGCCGCGGTCGGCGAGCAGGCCGCGCACGCCCAGCTCGCGCTTCACGGCCTGCGCCGTCTCCTCGGCGCTGTCCACCAGCGTGACGCCCGGCCCCATCACGCGTCCCAGCAGCCCCTTGAGCGGGGGATAGTGGGTGCAGCCGAGGACGAGGACGTCCACCCCCGCCGCCTGGAGCGGCGCGAGGTACTCGCGTGCAATGAGCTCCGTGGCCGGATGGTCGAACCAGCCTTCCTCGACGATCGGGACGAACAGCGGGCACGGCTGCGCGTGGACCGCGACGTCGGGACGGAGGGCCCGGATGGCGCGCTCGTAGGCGCCGCTCGCGACCGTCCCCGCC
>JBOHSV010000473.1:0-2520 GCA_050921735.1 Gemmatimonadales bacterium
TTCCACGCGCCGCACGCCTCGCAGCGGCCGGCCCATTTGGGCTGCTCGGCCCCGCACTCCGCGCAGCGGTGCACGGAGCGCGGCTTAGGCGCCATGGGCGCCCGCGGCGTCGGGCGGCGCGTCGCGCGGCGACAGGTTGTCGAAGCGCGTGAATTCCTTCTTGAAGTAGAGCCGGATGGTCCCCGTGGGCCCGTTCCGCTGCTTCCCGACGATGATGTCGGACAGCCCCTCGATGCTCTCGTTGGTCTTCGGGTCCACCGGGCCGTCGTAGAACTCCTGCCGGTAGATGAAGACCACGACGTCGGCGTCCTGCTCGATGGCGCCCGACTCGCGGAGGTCGGACAGCTGGGGCCGGCGGTGCTCGCCGCCGCGCTGTTCAGGAGCCCGCGAGAGCTGGGACAGCGCGACCACGGGCACCTCGAGCTCCTTGGCGAGGGCCTTGAGGGAGCGGGAGATGTAGGAGATCTCCTGCTGGCGGCTCTCGGCGTCGGTGGGGCCCTGCATGAGCTGCAGGTAATCGACGACGACCAGCCCGATGTGGTGCTCGGCCTTGAGGCGGCGCGCCTTGGACCGCATGGCGAGGGGGGTGAGCGCCGCCGAGTCGTCGATCCACATCGGCGCCGTGCCGAGGAGCCCGGCCGCCCGCGCGAGTTTGGGATAGTCGTCGTCCCGCAGCTGGCCGCGCCGCAGGCGCTGCGCGTCCACCAGCCCTTCGGAGCACAAGAGCCGCTGGACGAGCTGGTCCTTCGACATCTCGAGCGAGAAGATGGCGACCCCGATGTTGTGCTCGATCGCGGCGTGCTGCACGCAGTTGAGCGCGAACGCGGTCTTCCCCATGGACGGCCGGGCGGCGATGATCACGAGATCGGAGCGCTGGAACCCGGCCGTGACCCGGTCCAGGTCGGTGAACCCCGTGGGCACGCCGGTGACGGCCCCGCGCCCGCTCTGGAGCTGCTCGATACGCTCCATCGTGGGCCAGATGAGCTCTTTGATCCGGACGAACTCTTCGGCCCGCTTGAGCTGCGCGACCTGGAACACCCGGTGCTCGGCGGCGTCGAGCACCTCGCCCGACATGGTGCGCCCGTCGTACACGTCCTGGATGATGGCGGTGGCCGCTTCGACGAGGCGCCGCAGCACCGCCTTGTCGCGCACGATGCGGCAGTGGTACTCGACGTTCGCGGCCGTCGGCACCACGTCGACGAGCGACCCGAGGTACTCCATGCCGCCCGCGCGGTCGAGATCGCCGCGGCGCACCAGCTCGTCGCGCAGCGTGACCGGATCGATCACCTCGCCCCGCTCGGTGAGGCCCGCCATCGCGCGAAACAAGGCGCGGTGACCCTCGCGGTAGAACATGGCATCGTCGAGCAGCTCCGCGGCCTTGAGGGCGGCGTCCTGATCGAGCAGCATGGCGCCGAGCACGGCCTGCTCGGCTTCGTTGCTCCAGGGCGCCTGACGCCCGGCGTACTCGCGGTCAGCGGTCGAGGAGGCGGCGGGCGATACGGACGTCATCCCAGGTCGGTCGCTTCCAGTTGGGGTTCCGGAGCAGGGCGGCGGGGTGGTACGTGACGATCACGGGAATCCCCCGGAACCGGTGCACCTTGGTCCGCAGCGCGCCGAGCGACTGCTTCGTGTCCAGCAAGGTCTGCGCCGCCGTGCCGCCCATCGCGAGGATCACCGTCGGGGCGATCAGCTCGATCTGGCGAAACAGGTATGGCGTGCAGGCCTGGATCTCGTCGAACTGCGGCGTCCGGTTCTCGGGTGGCCGGCACTTGACCACGTTGCAAATGAACACGCGTTCGCGCGGGAAATCAATCGCCGCGAGGATCTTCGTGAGCAGCTCGCCGGCCTGGCCCACGAACGGCCGTCCCGTTTCGTCCTCCGTGCGGCCCGGGCCCTCGCCGACCACCACCAGGCGCGCCGTGGCGGGCCCTTCCCCGGGCACCGCGTGACGCCGGGCCTCGCACAACCGGCACCTGGTGCAGGCGCGCACCAGGTCCGCGATCGCGTCGATCGTCGCGGCGCGCTGGATCGGATCTGCCGTGAACAGGTCGCCGGCGGGAGGCTCGAAGGACAGGCCGGGGGGTGGCAGGTCGGGGGGTGGAGCGGCGGGACGGACGGCGGGACGGCCGGACGGATCGCCCGTGGCTGCCGGCGGGAGGTCGGTCCGTCCCCCTGGCATCACCGCGTCGCCCCCGAGCCGCTGCTGCTGCTCGAGGTATCGCCGCGCCAGCTCCTGCCCGCCGCGTCCCGCAGGGTCGCTCACGTCAGCCCGTGCTCCACGACATCGAGGATCTGCTCCGCCACGTCGCGCTTGGGAAGGAGGGGGAGCGCCTGCTCGAAGCCGTTCCGTCCCAGGATCGTGACCCGATTCGTGGCGACCTCGAACCCCGCGCCGGGCTCTCGCGCGTCGTTGAGAATCACGTAATCGAGACGCTTATCTTGCAGCTTCCCCTTGGCCCGCGCAACGGCGTCGCTCCCCGCCTCCCCGCCTTCCCCGGCTTCGAGCGCGAAGCCCACCAC
>JBOHSV010000474.1:0-5047 GCA_050921735.1 Gemmatimonadales bacterium
GGCGGTGCAGTGGGACGACGGGCCCAGCGCGTCGTTGTCGAGCGCCGGGATCAGCGCGACGTTCGCGCGGCTCGCCGAGCAGCCGGGCGTCGTGGCGCGCACGGAAGGCGATGCGGCGGCGGCCCTCGCCGCGGCGGCGAAGCGTGTGGAGGCCGTGTACGAGGTCCCCTACCTCCATCACGCCACCATGGAGCCGATGAACGCCACGGCCCACGTACGCGCCGACGGGTGCGACATCTGGGCCCCGACGCAGAACCAGAGCCGGGCCCAAGGCGTGGCCGCCGAGCTCACCGGGCTGCCGCCCGAGAAGGTCCGGATCCACACGACCTATCTGGGTGGGGGGTTCGGCCGGCGGCTCGAGTCGGACTTCATCGCCGAAGCGGTCCGGCTGTCGCAGGAGACGGGCGCGCCGGTCAAGGTCATCTGGTCGCGCGAGGACGACGTGCGGCACGGGTTCTATCGCCCGGCGACCTACAACCGGTTCGCCGCCGGCCTCGATGCGGGCGGCCGGCCCGTGGCCTGGACGCACCGGATCGTGGCGCCGTCCATCCTGCTGCCGAAGTTCGGCGCGCTCCGCGAGGGCATCGACGGCACGCTGGTGGAAGGCGCGGCCAATCTGCCGTACCACATCGCCAACCTGCGGGTCGAACAGACGGTGGCCGACATCCCCGTGCCCCTGGGCTTCTGGCGGTCGGTGGGCAGCTCGCAGAACGCCTTCGTCACCGAGTGCTTCTTCGACGAGGTGGCGGCCGCGGCGGGGCGCGATCCCTACGAGCTGCGGCGCGAGCTGCTGCGAGCGCACCCGCGCCACCTCGGCGCCCTGGAGCTCGCCGCCCGGAAGGCGGGTTGGGGCAAGCCCCTGCCCCCCGGCCGCGGCCGCGGCATCGCCGTCGCGGAGTCGTTCGGCTCGTACGTGGCGCAGGTGGCCGAGGTCTCGGTCGGCTCGGACGGTGCGGTGCGCGTGCACCGGGTGGTGTGTGCGGTCGACTGCGGGCCCGTGGCGAGCCTCGGGCAGATCGAAGCCCAGATGGAGGGCGGCATCGTCTACGGCCTCACCGCCGCGCTGTACGGCGAGATCACGATCGAGCGGGGGCGGGTGCAGCAGAGCAACTTCCACGACTACCCGCTGCTGCGGCACCCCGAGATGCCCGCGGTCGAGACCTACGTGGTGCCGAGCACGGAGTCGCAGGGCGGCATCGGCGAGCCCAGCGTCCCGCTCACGGCGCCGGCGGTGTGCAACGCGATCTTCGCGGCCACCGGGAAACGGATCAGGAAACTGCCGATTCGCCTTTAAGGTTTCACGGTCGGATACTCGATCCCCAATTGTTCCAGATACGTCCCGTATCGCGACGGGTCGTACTTCAGCTTCTCCAGCTCGGGCCGGAACCGCGCCATTCGCTCCGCGTTGAGGAACGTGGGTGGCGGCGTGCCTTCGGGAATCAGCGAGACCCACTTCCGATCTCGGGTCTGCACCTCGCGGAAATAGCGCCGGGCGTCCTCCAGCAGCCGCGGGTCGGCCAGCAGGTCCACCGCCGTCATGGCCTGGACCCGCGCGCCGTAGTTCGTGCCCCGGTGGGCGATCGGGGTCGCCATCGCGATGGCCGCCGACCAGTGGTGCCCGGTCATGCCCGGGATGTTGGCGGGATACCGCAGGTTCACCGTCGGGACGTTCCACGAGACCTCGGCGATGTCGTCGCTGCCGCCGCCCATGCCCTGCTCGTACTGGCGCGCCGTGTCGCCGGTGACCGCCGTTCGCAAGCCGATCGTGTCGGCACCGAGCTCGCGCTGGGCCGCCTTGGCGAGCGCCACGTCGGCCGCGGACCACTCGGGGTAGCCCACCCCACGGATGTTCTCGAACTGGCGCCGGGCGATCGGGCGATTGAAGTGGGCGGGCCACGCCGAGCCCAGCACGCGCTCGTCCATCGTGGTCTCGGTCATCATCGCCGCGGCCTTCGCCATGGTCGTGCCGATCTCATGCATCTGCCTGATCCGGTCGTAGTCCAGTTCGCGGAAGTAGTACCACACCGACGCCTCCGACGGCACGACGTTGGGCTGGCTGCCGCCGTTGGGAATCACGTAATGCGAGCGCTGCTGCAACCGCAGGTGCTCGCGCCGGTAGTTCCAGCCCACGTTCATCAGCTCCACCGCGTCCAGCGCGCTCCGCCCCGCCCACGGCGAGCCCGCGCCGTGCGCCGTGCGGCCGTGGAACGTGTACATGGTGGACACGAGCCCCGAGCCGCGCACCCCCCAGCCGGTCTCGAACTCGTTGTCCACGTGGGCCGAGAGCATGACGTCCAGGTCGCGAAACAGCCCGGCCATCACCATGTAGGTGCGGCTCGCCACCAGCTCTTCCGCGACGCCCGGGTAGACGCGCAGCGCGCCGGGAATGTGGTACCTCTCCATCATGCGCTTCACCGCGATCGCCGCCGCCACCTGGAGCGCCTGCCCCGAGTTGTGACCCTCGCCGTGGCCGGGGCCGCCCGGAATGAGGGGGGCCTCGTAGGCCACGCCGGGCTTCTGCGACGTCTCGGGGAGCCCGTCGATGTCGGCCATGAACCCGATGACGGGCTTGCCCGAGCCCCACGAGGCGACGTAGGCCGTGGGCATGCCCGCGACGCCGCGCTCGATCCGGAACCCTTCCTTCTCCAGGATCCCCGTGATGTAGTCCGAGGTCCACTGCTCCTGAAACCCCAGCTCGGAGAAGCTGAAGATCATGTCGGTCATTTCCTGCGTGAGCTTCTGGAGCGAGGCGACCTCGGCCTGGACCTCGCGCTTGAGCTGGGCGAGGGGCGGGCGGCGCTGGGCGACGGCGGGAGCGGCAAGAGAGGCGGCAACGAGCGCAACCGCAAGGGTCCGGCGGCGAGAGAGCATGGCGTGGCTCCTGACTGTTGACGAAGTGTTGACGCCGACGCGGGAATTTGACCTGCCGTGCAATGATTTGGTACTGCGCGAAACCCGCGCGCGGATCGCCAAGGCGTTGGAGGCGGGACTGGAGGTGGAGCGGCGGTAGCAGCGGACGGCGGGACGCTCGCTAGCGCCGTCTGGCGTACGCCCCGTCCGCCCCCAGCTCCCAGGCGTCCGGCGCGGCGAGCTCGCGCGTGAGGATGTCCTCCAGCCGCGCGCGGCACGCCGGGTCGCGCACCGGGGCCACGACCTCCACGCGCCGCCGCAGGTTGCGCGGACGCCAGTCGGCCGAGCCGATGTAGTACTCCGGGTCTCCCGCGTTGTCGAACGCGTAGATCCGCGCGTGCTCGAGGAAGCGGCCCAGCAGGCTGATCACGCGAATCCGGTCGGAGAGGCCGGGGACGCCGGGCCGGAGCGTGCACACGCCGCGCACGATCAGCTCCACGTCCGCGCCCGCCTGCGACGCGCGGTACAGCGCGCCGACGATCTCCGTGTCGGCCAGACCGTTGAGCTTGACGCGGATCCGCCCGCCGCGGCCCGCCCGGGCGTGGGCCGCCTCCCGCTCGATCAGCTCGCGCAGCCGCGGCAGCAGAAACGTCGGCGCCACCAGCAGGCGGCGGTACGCCGCCTGCGGCGCGTGCGTGGAGCCCGTGAGCTCGTTGAACAGGTCGGTGAGGTCGGCCGCGAGCTCCGGATCGGCCGACAGCAGGCCGAGGTCGGTGTAGGCGGCCGCGGTGGCGGCGTTGTAGTTGCCGGTCCCGATGTGCACGTAGCGCCGCACCGATCCCCCCTCCCGGCGGACCACCAGCGCCACCTTCGCGTGCGTCTTGAGCTCCACCAGCCCGTACACGACGTGGATGCCCGCCGCCTCGAGCCGTCGCGCCCACTCGATGTTGCGGGCCTCGTCGAACCGCGCCTTCACCTCGACGAAGACCGCCACGTCCTTCCCCGCCGCGGCGGCGCGCACCAGCGCGTCCACGATCGACGACCGCCCCCCGGCCCGGTACAGCGTGAGCTTGATGGCCTGGACATCGGGGTCGGCGGCCGCCTCCCGGAAGAACCGCTCCACGCTCTCCTCGAACGCGTCGGACGGGTGGTGCACGAGCACGTCGCGCTCGCGGATGACCGCGAACACGGACCGGTCCGCCGGCCACGCCGCCCGCCCGCGGAACGCCGGGTAGCGCAGCTCCGGGTACGGGAGGTCGCCCAGCTGCCGCAGGGCCGTCGGGTCCAGCGGGCCGTCCACCTCGTAGACGTCGGTGGTGGCGAGCGACGCGGCCGGGCCGTCCCGCTCGAAGCGCAGCTCGCGGAGCAGCAGCTCGCGCATCTCCGCGCGCATCGCGCGCTCGACCTCCAGCCGCACGACGCCCTGGAACGGGCGCCGCCGCACCTCCGCGTCCACCGCTTCGAGCAGGTCGGTGGCGGCGCGCTCGTCCACGTGCACGTTGCCGCTGCGGGTGACACGGAACGCGTGGGTCTCCTCCACCCCGCGGCCCGGGTACAGTCGCGCCACGTTCCCGCGAATCACCTCCTCGATGGGCACCAGCGTGCCCGCGTCGAGCTCGACGTAGCGCGGCAGATCGAGGGGGATGGCCAGGTGGACGAAGTGTGGCGCGCCCGAGCCGGGGTCGCGCACCAGCAACGCCAGCGAAAGCGCCAGGTTGCGAATGCGGGGGAACGGATGACCGGGACTCACCGTGATGGCGCGGGGCGTGAGGACCGGCAGGACCTCGTCGGTGAAATACCGCCGCAGCTCGTCCTGCCGGGCCGCGTCGAGCTCCGCCCACGCCCGGATCCGCGGACCGCGCTCCGCGAGCGCCGGCAGGCACGTGTCGGCCAGGCACCGCGCCTGCCGCGCCAGCAGCTGCCGCACCCGGATGGTGATCGCATCGAGCTGCTCCTGCGCCGTGAGCCCGTCGGGGCTCACGTCCCCGGCGCGCTCCAGCTGCGCCTGCTTCAGCCCGCCGACCCGGACCATGAAGAACTCGTCGAGGTTGGCCCGGAAGATCGCCAGAAAGCGCAGGCGCTCGAGCAGGGGCGTGCGCGGGTCTTCGGCGAGCTCGAGCACGCGGGCGTGGAACTCGATGGTGCTGAGCTCCGCGTTGATGAACTGCTCGGGCACCATGCGCTCGGGGTCCAGCGC
>JBOHSV010000475.1:0-7789 GCA_050921735.1 Gemmatimonadales bacterium
GGATCGGCAGGCCGCGTCCGGCGACCTGGCGCGCGCGACCCAGGGCTGGCGCGAGGCCGTCACGCTGTTCCGGGCCGCCGTGGGCGAAGCGGCCGCGCAGCGCGATTCCGTGGCGATCCTGATCGAGCGAGCGACGCCCGTGGTCAAGGCGCTGGGCACGCGCCCCGAGGCGGCGGCCGCCGCCGCCTCGCTCGCGCGGGCGGAATCCCTGCTCGCCGCCAACGATTTCAACCTCGCCCGGCTGGCGGCGCAGAACGCGGAGCAGATCGGCGTCGCGGCCGGTGTGGCGCCGCCCACGCCGCAGCCCGCCGACCCCCGCGCGGCCCTCGACGTCCTGCTCCAGGACCTGGCACGCGCGGTGACCAGCGAGCGGCCGGCGTACCTCCGGCCGCTCTACCCTGCGATCACCGACGCCGAGCTGCGGGAGTGGGAACGGTTTTTCACGCGGGCGCGGAACCTGCGGGCCACCTACCGGATCGAGCGGCTCGAGGTCCGGGGCGCCACCGCCGCGGCCGACGTCCAGGCGCAGTACCGGTTCACGGAGGCGCGCAGCGGCGCGCTGCGCGAGGACATGCCGCGGCTGCGCATGACCTTCCGCCGCACCGGGAACGGCTGGCGCGTCACGGGCGTGACGCCCGCGCGCTAGGTCACCAGGCCCGTGCGGAGGGCGGGGGTGGGTCGGGAATGGTCACCGTGTCGGGGCGGGCGCGCGCGGGCCCCGCGCGACGCAGGATGACGGGCCGCTCCAGATCGCCGCCGGAGAGGATCAGGCGATCGGGCTCGAGCGCCAGGCCGTAGACCATCCACAGCGGAGCGGGGCGGCGAGCGCGGGCACGACGAGCAGCATCGAGAGGAAACGGGCCATGCGGTAACCTAATACGAGGGCGCCCCGGGAATTGCTCCCCGGGGCGCCTTTCCTAGACGTCTGTACGTCTGTACGTCTAGCCGTCTAGTACATCCCGCCCATGCCGCCACCGGGCATCGGGGGCGTCTTATCCTTCTCCTTCTTCTCCACCACGACGCACTCGGTCGTGAGGAGCAGCCCCGCGATGGACGCGGCGTTCTGCAGCGCCGTGCGGGTGACTTTGGTCGGATCGATGACGCCGGCCGCGACCAGGTCCTCGTACTCGTCGGTCTGGGCGTTGTAGCCGAAGTTCACCTTGCCGGCCTCCCGCACCTTCTCCACCACGATCGACCCCTCGGCGCCCGCGTTCTGCACGATCCAGCGAAGCGGCTCCTCGAGCGAACGCCGCACGATGTCCACGCCGATCTTCTGGTCCAAATCGGCGGTCTTGACCTTGTCGAGGGCCTTCTGGGCCCAGAGCAGCGACACGCCGCCGCCGGGGACGATGCCCTCCTCGACCGCGGCGCGCGTGGCGTGCAGCGCATCTTCCACGCGGGCCTTCTTCTCCTTCATCTCGGTCTCGGTCGCCGCGCCGACGTTGATCACCGCGACGCCGCCGGCCAGCTTGGCGAGCCGCTCCTGCAGCTTCTCTTTGTCGTAATCGCTGGTGGACTTCTCGATCGACGCCTTGATCTCGTTGATGCGGCCCTGAATGGCCTCGCGCTTCCCCTTGCCGCCGACCAGCGTGGTGTTGTCCTTGTCGACCACGATCCGCTTCGCCTGCCCCAGGTCGTTCAGCACGGCGTTCTCGAGCTTGAACCCGACTTCCTCCGAGATCACCTCACCCCCGGTCAGGATCGCGATGTCGCGCAGCATCTCCTTGCGGCGGTCGCCGAAGCCCGGCGCCTTCACGGCGCACACCTTCAGCGTGCCGCGGAGCTTGTTGACGACGAGCGTCGCGAGGGCTTCCCCTTCCACGTCCTCGGCGATGAGCAGCAGGGGCCGTCCCGCCTGCGCGATCTTCTCCAGCACGGGCAGGAGATCCTTCATCGCGGAGATCTTCTTGTCGTGGATCAGAATGTAGGCGTCCTCCAGGGCGGCCTCCATCTTCTCGGGATCGGTGATGAAGTAGGGCGAGAGGTAACCGCGGTCGAACTGCATGCCGTCCACGGTCTCCAGCGTGGTCTCGAGGCCCTTCGCCTCCTCGACCGTGATCACGCCGTCCTTCCCCACCTTCTCCATCGCCTCGGCGATCAGCTTGCCGATCTCGGGGTCGTTGTTCGCCGAGATCGTTCCGACCTGCGCGATCTCCTTCCTGCCAGCCGTCGGCACGGACACCTTCTTCAGCTCCTCGACGACGAGCTCGACCGCCTTCTCGATGCCGCGCTTCAGCGACATCGGGTTCGAGCCGGCCGTGACCGACTTCAGCCCTTCGCGGAAGATCGCCTGGGCCAGCACGGTCGCCGTGGTGGTCCCGTCGCCCGCCAGGTCCGAGGTCTTGGTCGCCACTTCCTTCACCATCTGGGCGCCCATATTCTCGACCTCGTCCTCGAGCTCCACTTCCTTCGCGACGGTCACGCCGTCCTTGGTGACGGTGGGACTGCCGAATTTCTTGTCGATGACGACGTTGCGCCCCTTGGGCCCGAGCGTGACCTTCACCGCCTCGGCCAGCTTGTCCACGCCGCGCTTCAGGCGCGCGCGGGCCTCAACGTCGAATTCCAGCAGCTTCGCAGCCATCTCCCGTATCCTCCCTCGGCTCAACCGAGCTTGGCCAGTACGTCGGATTCCTTGATGAGGATGTATTCCTCACCCTCGAGCTCCACCTGGGTGCCGCTGTACTTCCCGTAAATCACGCGATCACCCACCTTCAATTCCATCGGCACCGTCTCGCCCTTCTCGCGGCGGCCCGGACCTACCGCGATCACCTCACCCTGGATCGGCTTCTCCTTGGCCGTGTCCGGGATGTAGAGACCGCCTTTCATCGTCTCCGTCTCCTCCAGCGGCTTGATCACCACGCGATCGGCCAGCGGGAAGACCTTGAGCTTGGTCTTGGCAGCAGTCGCAGTCGCCATACCGGTGTGCCTCCACCTTGATCAGTGACCGTAAGTCTTTGCGGAATATAGCAGTTAGCACTTTGCTGTGTCGAGTGCTAACGCGCCGGCAGGAATCTCTCCCCCCGCCCGACGCGTGTCAAGGGGTAGGCATTACCGGATCACGCGCCGCGCGCCCACCCAGCGCGGCAGCCACCACGACGCCTCCGGGTCCCGCGGGTCCAGGCGGGACAGCCGGACCCCCGAGTTCGAGCTATGGATGAACTGACGCTCCCCCACGTACATCCCCACGTGCGAGACCCCGCCTCCGGGGCGGGCGGAAAACAGCAGGATATCCTCCGGCTGCAACGCCTCGACCACGGGCGGAACGGCCGTGCCGACTGTCGCCTGGTCGCGGCTCATGCGGGGCAGCCGGATGCCGTGGTGTCCATAGGCGTACTGGATCAACCCCGAGCAGTCGAACCCGTTCTCTGCGGTGCCGCCCCACACGTACGGCGTGCCCAGGGCGTCCAGGGCGGTCCGCACCACGTCCGACGCCCCCCCGGTGATCCTCGTGGGAACCGCGAGCGGCGGGAGCCGGGGTTCGGGCGCGGCGCGCGACGGCTCGCTCGACCGTCCTCCGCCCCCAAACGCCACCCCGCCGCCCACGCTGAGGCTCAGGCCCTGGCGCGCGTCCGACCGCAGCCGCCAGAAGCCCCGCGGTCCCCGATCCTCCACGCGATAGCGGGCTTCCACGCCCAGGCCGAGCCATCGTACGGGCCGCCACTCGAGCCCGCCCCCCACGCTCCACTGGGCGCCCAGCTCCTGTGTCGAGGTGTCGGTGGACATGCCCAGCGTGACGCCGACGACGGCGTACGGGGCCAGCCCGGCGCGGCGCCGGAACGCCTGGAGCTCGTATCCCACCCCGTAGAACGCGCGGTTGCGCCCCAGGCTGTCGTGCACCAGCACCGTGGCGGAGAGTCCGTGGCTGAGGGCCGGGCCCAGCGGGGAGGTGGTGCGGAGCTCGTAGCTCGTGGCCCGGCCGTCCGGCCACCAGCGCCCGACGTGCAGCTCCACTTCCCGCCCTTGAGCCGCGAGGCCGGCGGGCGGGGTGACGAGCAGCAGGCAGACGAAGGCGCCGCGCCGCACGGCGTCAGTCGGCGGCGGCGACGACCGCTGGCTGCTCTCGTGAGGCGCGAGGCGCCATCAGGTGGGACAGGAGATGGGGGACCCGTCGCATGAAGCGGACCCAGCCCCACAGGGCGCTGAACCCGAGCACGGCCCCGCCCGCGGCGGCGCTGCCAAGCATCGCGACGGGGTCGGAGAACCGGATGCCGATGAGCGCGCCGAGCCAGAGGCCGGAGAACGCCGCGCCCCACGCCCACAGCGGCGTCAGCAGCCACCCCAGAACGATGAGCAGATGGGCGAGCCAGCGCGGCACGGGCTAGCCCCGCCGGGCGAGCGTCAGGAGCGCCCGCAGGGTCAGGGTGATCGCGAACCCGGCTCCGGCTCCGAGTGCCGCGGGCGCGCTCACGGCGGGCGCCGCGACCGCGACGGCGACCCCCCCCAGGAGTGCGGGGAGGCTCAGGCGGAGCAGCCCGGTCTCCGGCTCCGCGCGCGCGGCGACGACGCCGCCCATCCAGGCGGCGAACGTGCCCAGCATCCACCACAACGGCAGGTACCACCAGGTGCTGCCGCCGCCGAGCGCATCCCACGTCCACGGGTATGCGCCGAACGGCCGGAGCAGGATGATGTCGAACGCGGAGAACACGACGGTCCCCCACAGCCCCATCGCCGCGGCGCCCGCGATGCCCTCGCCGCTCCTCGCCCCCACCCAGAGACCCGGCAGAAAGCTGACCGCGGGCGCGGCCGCGAGCACCACGAGGCCCTGCGCGAGGTCGCGGGCGAGCCCCGCGGGCACGATGCGCGACGCCAACAGATACGCGATGACGGCCACCCCGGTGAGAATCCCCACCTTGGTGCCGCCCACCATCACCGTGCGAAAGTCCGAGCGCTCTGTGGAAACAGGGGCCGCGGGTGCCGACATCCGATGACTGCTCCCCGAAGTCGAGAAGGTGAACGGGTAATCTAGCGCCGCCCGTCTAGCGGGCAAACACGGCGAGGGTCGCGAGGTCCGTCAAGGCCCACGCGACCAGCGCCCGATACATACCCCGCTGATGGTCGCGGGGTTGCCACGCAGCGTGACGGCGATACCAGGGAACCAGCACGCGCAGCCAGGCGCCGAGCGGCAGCGCGAGCAGCAGCGTCCACGCGCCCGGGCGGAGCGCCACCGCGGCCGCGCCCAGGAGCGCGAACGCGACCAGCGTGGCGCCGAGCGCGACGGCCAGCGAGCGGCGCATCCCGAGAATCAGCGCCAGCGTGCGGTCGCCGCGCCGCCGGTCTTCATCCAGCTGGTACAGCTGAGTCAGCGGATACAGGCCCGCGAACAGCGGGCAGAACGCGAGCAGGATCAAGCCGTGCCCCAGGTCGAGGGGGCGCCCCGTGGCGGCCCAGGCGGCAAACGGCGTGAGGGTCCCGAACCCCCACATGTTGATCACCCAATCCACCCCGGCGACCGCCTTGAGCCGGAACGGAGGCACAGAGTACAGCACGGACATGGCGAAGCAGATGGCGTAAGCGATCCAGAACGCCCGCGGCAGACCGAGGGCGAGGAGCTGCCCGGCCACCAGCAGGGCGACACTGAACGGCAGGAGGTACCGCGGCAACCGGGGCGGCGCGATGAGGTAGCCGATGTCGCCCTCATCCTTGTCGAAGACGCTGTTGAGCGCGAGCGTGCCGCCGTTCAGCAACACGACCCAGATCAGGAGGCCGGCCAGGGCCGGACCCCAGCGCTCCCCGCGGAACGCTCCCCCGAGGCCGACCGCGAGGAGGTAGCCGAGCGCGGTGTGTCCCGCCATGATCGGCCACTCGGCCGGCCGCAGGTGCAGCACGTAGGAAAACAGCTCGCCCGGCAGCAGCCGGTACCCCCAGCGGCGCCACGCGTTGACCGCCCGGGCGTCGGTCACCAGCGCAGTCCGAGGGCCTGGGCGGCGAGGCGAAGCCCGGTAAGCGTGAGATCGGGATGCACCGACGCGATTTCGCGACTGAGCGGCGCCACCAGGGCGGCCAGGCCCCCCGTGGCGACCGCCACCGGGGGTTCGCCGTCGGGCCACTCGGCCTTGATGCGGCGCACGATGCCGTCCACGGCTTCGGCGGCGCCGAACAGCACCCCGGCGCGGATGCAGTCTTCGGTGCGGCGCCCGATCACCCGGGCGGGCGGCACGAGCTCCGTGGCGGGCAGCTTGGCGGCGCGTCGCACCAGCTCGTCGGCCGCGGTGCGGATGCCGGGCATGATCACCCCGCCCAGGAACCGGCCGTCCGCGGTGATGCAGTCGAACGTGGTGGCGGTGCCGAAGTCCACCACGATGGTGGGGCGCCGGAAGAGCTGAGACGCGGCCAGCGTGTTGACGATCCGATCGGCACCCACGGTCAGCGGCTCCTCGACGTCGAGCCGGATCGGCAGGGGTGACTGGGCGTCCACCACCGCCGGGCGGCCCGCGGTGGCCCGCTCGATGGCGTCCGCGAGCGCCGGGGTGAGCTGCGGCACCACGGACGCCAGCACGGCGGCGCGCACCTCCTGGGTCGAGCGCCCGGCCTGCGTGAGATACGCGGTGAGCGCCGCCGCCCATTCGTCCGGCGTGCGGTGCGCGGTCGTGGTCAACCGCCAGTGCGCCTCGAGCCGGTCGCCCCGAAACAGGCCGACCGTCGTTTCGGTGTTGCCGACGTCGAGAGCCAGCAGCATGGCCCCAAAACTAACTCAGGCCAGCTCGACGTGCCCCGCGCGCACGGTGACGGCACCGGCGTCCGCGTCCACCAGCAGGGCGCCGTCGGGCCCGACGCCCGCGGCGCGACCGAACACGGGACGCCGCAGCAGGCGTCCGCGCAGCCAGTCGCGCGCGGCGAAGGCGGCGCGTTCCCGCTCGGTCAGCGGGCCGCCATCGGCCGTCCGCCGGAGCAGGTCGGGGACCAGGCGGTCCAGCAGGTCGATGCGACGCACCCCGGAGCGAACCTCCCGCACGGCCACGGCGCGCTCGGCGAGCTCAGCCGGGATGTCGTTGGCCAGGTTGACGCCCACGCCCACGGCCAGCCAGCGGACGGCGGTCCCGTGCCACCGCGCCTCGCACAGGATGCCGGCCACTTTCCGATCGAGCAGCAGGACGTCGTTGGGCCACTTGAGACGGGCCGCGGGCCGCCCCACCAGGCCGTCCACGGCGTCCGCCACCGCCAGGGCTGCGCGGATCGGCGTGCTTCCCAGCGCGCCGTCCCCGGGTCGCAGCAGCAGCCCGAGCCACACCCCGCCGGCCGGCGACCGCCATGTTCGGCCGTCGCGGCCCCGACCCGCGGTCTGCTCCACCGCGAGCACCAGCGTGCCGGCGGGCGCGTCCTGCGCCGCGAGGTCGTGCACCGCGTCCAGGACCGAAGGCAGGGAGCGAAACAACCCGGCCTGCGGCGCGCCCCAGCGCTCGGCCAGGCGCGCGGCCGGGACGTCGTCGAGCGTCAGCCCCGCCACAGCGCGAGTCCGAGCGTGAGCGCCCCGACGACCCAGCAATACGGGGCGAACAGGTGGAGGCGGCCGCGCCGGAGCACGGCGATCAGAAACCGGATCGCCCAGACGCCCGATACCAGCGCCACCGCACAGCTCGCGGCCAGCGGGACCGCGCCGACGCGCGCGACATCGACGGCGGCATGGCGCGCTTGGAGCAGCGCCGCGCCCGCGATCACCGGCACCGCCATGAGAAAGCTGAATTCCGCGGCGCGCGCGGGCGCCAGGCCGGCGACCAGCGCCGCGCTGACCGTCGCTCCGGAGCGCGAGATTCCCGGCAGAATGGCGAGCGCCTGCGCCACGCCGATCCCC
>JBOHSV010000476.1:0-3940 GCA_050921735.1 Gemmatimonadales bacterium
CCCGGGGGCGTACGCCGCCTACGCCCTCGGCCTCCTCACGCTCATCAACGTCCTCAACTATACCGACCGCAACGTCGTGTTCGCGCTGTTCGAGCCGATCAAGCGGGAGCTCGCGCTGTCCGACCAGCAGCTCGGCTGGCTCGGCTCGGCGTACGTCATCGTGCTCTCGCTCGCGGCGCTGCCGCTGGGCGTCGTGGGCGACCTCAAATCGCGGCGCGCCGTCATCACCTTCGGCGTGGGACTGTGGAGCGCCTTCACGGCGCTGGGCGGCCTGGTCCGGAGCTTCTGGCAGCTGTTCCTCTGCCGCGCCATGGTGGGCGTGGGCGAGGCCGGGTACGGGCCCGCGGCCCAGGCGATCATCGCGGAGTTCTACCGCGGGGAGCGGCGCGCCTTCGCCATCGGGATCTACTCCGTCGGCATGGCGTTCGGCGGCGTGCTGGGCGTGTGGCTCGGCGGCGTGCTGGCCGAGCGCTTCGGGTGGCGCACGGCCTTTTTCATCATGGGCGCCCCGGGCCTGGTCCTCGCCGCCCTGGCCTCGCAGCTGCGCGAGCCCGGCCGCCGCCCTCCCGCCGGCCTGCTCGCGACCCTGCGCGGCTGGATCGCCCGCAGCGCCCGGAGCACCGTGCGCGTGGCGGCGCCCCTCATCTGGCTCTCCGCGGTGGGGGCCGCCGTGGCCGGCGTCCTCGCCCTGTTCGAGGGTGTGCCCTCGGAAGTGGACGTCGCCGTCTTCGGCGCGTTCGTCAGCATCGGCATCGCCTGGACCGTGTTCCGGCTCGTCCCCATCGCGCTCAGGCGCACCACCGAGGCGACGGAGGTGGCGGCAACGGCGTTCGAGGACTTTCTCCACGCCGCGGCCACGGTGCTCCGGACCCCCACGCTCATCTGGGTCTTTCTGGGCGGCGCGATGGTGACCTTCGCCGTAAACGGGCTCATCGCCTGGGCGCCGAGCTTCATGAGCCGGATTCACGGGCTGTCGGTCTCGGAGGTGGGACGCGAGTTCGGCGTCTGGGCGCTGGCCGGCGGGGCGCTCGGCGCGCTCACCGGAGGACGGCTCGGCGACGTGCTGCTCCGGCGCTGGGCGGGGGGACGCGTCATCGCCTCGGGCGCGGGGTTCGTGATCGGCGGGCCCATCTGCGCCGCCCTCCTCCTCGTGACCGACCTCGCCGTGTTCACCCCCCTCCTGTTCGTGACGTTCTTCCTCTATACGTGGTACAACGGTCCGCTCGCGGCCACGATCATCGACGTCGTCCCCTCGGCGGTACGGGCCTCCGTGCTCGGTGCGTACGTCCTGTTCTCCCACCTCGCGGGCGACGCCCTCGCCCCGCCGCTCGTGGGGTACCTGTCCGACACCCTGCGCGGGCCGCTCGGCTCCTCCGCGGCGGCGCTGCGGACGGCGATGCTGATCCTGCCGGCCGCGGGCCTGGTCGGCGGCGCGGTGATCCTGGTGGCCCTGCGGACGGTCGGGCGGGACGTGCGGCGGGGGGGCGTATGAAGAGCGCGGTCGTCTTCGACACCCTCCACCCCGAGTGGGAGGATGCCGACTACCAGCGCGAAATCGCGGCCGGCGCGGACGAGGTGGAGTACGAGGTGGGCGGGGCGCTGCTGGCCGGCGGACACGACGTCCTGATGGTCGGCGTGCAGGACGACCTCCGGCGGCTGGTGGAGCCGCTGGCGGCGTTCCGCCCGGACCTGGTCTTCAACTGCTGCGAGAGCTTCCGCGGCGACTCGCACTTCGAGTACGCCGTGGCGGCGGTGCTGGAGATGCACGGCTACCGGTTCACCGGCTCGCCGCCCACCGCCCTGCTCGTGGCGCGCAACAAGTCCATGAGCAAGAAGATCCTCAAGTATCACGGGATCCGGGTGCCCGAGTTCGCCACGTTCCACCCGGGCGACCCGTTCCTGCGGCCGTCCAGCATCCGCTCCCCGCTGATCGTGAAGCCGCTGCTCGAGGACGCCTCGGTGGGAATCTCGCAGGCGTCGGTGGTGACGGACGACGAAGGCCTGGCGGAGCGCGTGGCCTTCATCCACCAGAACTTCCAGCAGGCCGCGATCGCCGAGGAGCTGGTCGAGGGCCGGGAGCTCTACGTGGGGGCGATCGGCAACAACGACCTGGAGCTTCTGCCGGTGGTCGAGCTGCACTTCGGGAAGTTGTCGCGGGGCGAGCGCCGGATCGCGACGTACAAGGCCAAGTGGGACGAGGAGTACCGCGATCGCCAGGGGATCAAGAGCCGGTTCGCGCGCCGCCTGCCGGAGGCCGTGATGGCGCGGATCCGGGAGACGTGCGAGGCGGCGTTCCACGCCCTCTGGCTCCAGGACTACGGACGGATCGACCTGCGGCTGGCGCCCGACGGGGAAGTGTACGTGCTCGAGGTCAACCCCAATCCGTTCCTCGCGGAGGACCACGAGCTGGCGAACGCCGCCGAGAAAGCCGGGATGAAGTACCAGGCCTTCATTCAGCGCATCGTGGACGAGGCGATGGGGCGATGAGAGAGATCCCCAAACCGGAGCTGCGCTGCCCGAGCTGCCGGTACGAGCTCGAGCGGTTCTGGTACTACTGCCCCAACTGCTCGCGACGCCTCGAGTGGCGCGACGTCCAGAAGCAGACCGGCGCGGAGTGCCGGTACTGCCGCTGGATGGTGTCCGACAGCCACTCGTTCTGTCCCTGGTGCGGCCGCAACATCCAGGACGCGGACTCGAGCCTCGAGCCGCTCAAGGCGCCCAAGGGGTTCAGGTTCGAGCGGCGCTGCAAGCGGTGTCGCGGCGGGCTCCAATACCCGATGCAGGCCTGTCCCTGGTGCGGGCGCCGCCAGAGTTGGGACTACGACCGCTTCCAGAACGTCTGTCCCCACTGCGACCGGGGGGTGGACGACTGGATGGAGACCTGCCCCTGGTGCGGCAAGGACGCCACCGGGCGCGACCTCATCCCGCGGGCGCTGCGCCGCGTGCGCCGCCTGCTCATCGTGTCGCGCATCAAGGACTGGGACTACCGGGTGATTCTCCGGCCCGGCGTGTCGGGCGTCGATCCGGACACGCCCAAGGTCATCGAGGTGGACCGCCACTACGTGGTGCGAAAGCGCCGCAGTGGCGAAGTGTCGTGGAACATGCTCACCGGCTTGATCCTCCACGAGCTGGGCCACTCGTTTCTGTATCACCACTGGTCCTGGACCCGCACGGGGCGGTTCCGGCGCGCGTTCGGCGAGGTGCGGAAGGCGTACCGCGTCGTGGACGAGCACTGGGTGGACTTCGAGCGCCGGCGGATCGCGACCACCCTGCCCAACTACGTGAGCCAGTACGCCGGGACTCATCCGCAGGAGGACTTCGCCGAGACGTTCCGGTTTTACGTGGCCCGGCGCGGCCGCCTGCGGGAGCTGTTCGGCGAGTTCGGCCGCAAGCGCAAGGGCGTGGTGGTGTTCGAAAAGTTCCTGGTGCTGCACGACTTCGTGCGCAGCCTCAGGGGCTGGACCTAGGCGGCCGGGCGCGCGGCACCAGCGCCGCGTAGGTGGCGACCTCTCCCTGCTCGCGCGCGTCGTCCCACTCGAGCAGCTGCCCCATGAGCCGGGCCACAGCGGGTGCCGTCTTCACCCCGTGGTCCGGGTCCTCGTGAAACAGATGCAGGCGGCGGATCAGCACGTCCGTCAGCCGCAGGGCCATCTCGCGCTCGACCGCGTGCCGCACCTCCGCCCAGATCTCGGGCCGGCCCGGCACGATCGGCCGCCCGAGCGCCGGCGTCTGGGCCACGTGGTTCAACACCGCGGCCGCCTCGCTGCCGTGGCTGGCCACCAGGTGGCGCGCGACCGCCTCGGACACATCGCGCGCGCGGGCGGCCTCGACCAGCACCTCCAGGTCCGCGGCCTCGCCGCCGGGGAGCGGCAGGTAGCGCGCCCCCATCTCCGCCGCGAGCTGCCGCGAGAAGGGGCGCGGGCGCGGCGCCGTGTCCACC
>JBOHSV010000477.1:0-3732 GCA_050921735.1 Gemmatimonadales bacterium
CGACCGACCCGGTCTCCGCCTTCGGCTCGGTGGTCGCCTTCAACACCGTGGTGGATCGCGCCACCGCGGAGTCGATGAGCGACCTGTTCGTCGAGGTGGTGGTGGCGCCCGCGGTCCACGACGACGCGCTCGCCGTGTTCCGGGAGAAGAAGAACCTGCGCGTCGTGGTGCTCCCCCGCCCCGCGGACGTACCGGCGCTCGACTTCAAGCGCCTCCGGGGCGGGGTCCTGGTGCAGGACCGGTTCCGCCCGCGGGACGCGCTCGACGAGCGCGGCTGGAAGGTCGTGACCCGCCGGCAGCCCGGCGCCGACGAATGGCGCGACCTGCGCTTCGCGTGGGCGGCGGTGGGGAGCGTGAAGTCGAACGCCATCCTGCTGGCGCGGTGGGAGGCGGCGATCGGCATCGGGGCGGGCCAGATGTCCCGGGTGGACAGCGCCTTCCTGGCGGCGCACAAAGCGCGCCAGCACGGACACGACCCGCGCGGTGCCGTGCTCGCGAGCGACGCGTTTTTCCCGTTCCGCGACGGTGTGGACGAGGCGGCCGGCGCGGGTATAACCGCTATCATTCAGCCCGGCGGCTCGGTGCGCGATGCCGAGGTGATCCGGGCCGCGGACGAGCACGGGCTGACGATGGTGTTCACCGGGCTCCGGCAGTTCCGACACTAGCGAGAACCGACGCATGACCACGTACCCGGTCGACAAGCAGGCCACGAAACCCGCGGCGCCCGCCTTCCGGGCCGCCGCGCCCGCCCCGACGGGCGAGGCGCCGCCCCGCCCGCCGTACCGGATGGCGCTGTTCGTGGCCCTCGGCACGCTGCTGCTCTACGCCCTCACGCTCGCTCCCACGACGCAGTTCTGGGACACGTCGGAATACATCGCGGCCGCCAAGGTGCTCGGGATTCCGCACCCGCCCGGGAACCCCCTGTTCGTGCTGGTCGCGCACGTGTGGGGCATGCTGCCGCTGGCCGCCGGGTACGCGGCACGCATCAACCTGCTCGCCGCCGTCACGAGCGCCATCTCGGCGGCGTGCTGGTTCCTCGTGACCGAGCGCTGGCTGCGGTCGATCGTGCCCGCCCGCTGGCCGCGCCGGCTGGCCGCGCTCGCGGCCGCGCTGGTCTCCGCCACGGCGTTCACGGTGTGGAACCAGTCCGTCGTGAACGAGAAGGTGTACACGCTCAGCCTGCTCTCCATCGCGCTGATCCTGTGGCTCATCGTGCGCTGGGACGACCAGCCGCCGGGGCAGGCGCACGACCACCATCTCCTGCTCATCGCCTATCTGCTCGCGCTCACCGCGACGAACCACATGATGGGCGTCCTGGCCGGCCCCGTGGCGGTGGTGCTGCTGTTCCCGCCGCTCAAGTCGCATCGTCCGTCCCGAGACGAAGACCGGCGCATCGAATGGTCGCAATGGGCGGCGTTCACCTCCGTGTGGGCAGTCGTGATGACCCTCGGGCTCGAGAGCCCGGCGCCGATCGTCCTCGCCGGCCTGCTGTACGCGGGCGCGCTGGCTTACGCGGTGCACGCCCGCAACTGGAGCTTCGCGCTGGTGATGCTCGCCGTCGCGGTGGTGGGTCTCTCGGTGTACGCGTCTCTCCCGATTCGCGCCGCGCACTTCCCGCCGATCAACGAAGGCGAGCCCACCACGTGGCAGTCGTTCTGGGACGTGCTGACCCGCAAGCAGTACGGCAAGCCGTCCGTGTTCGACGACCCCACCTACCCGCCGGGACCGGGGAACCCCGGCCGGTCGGCCGAGCTCCTGGTGGCGCAGGTCGGCATGTGGTGGCAGTACTTCAGCTGGCAGTGGGGGCACGATTGGGCGCCGCCGGTGCGGCAGTTCCTCGCCGTCATCTTCCTCGCGCTGGGCGGGCTCGGCGCGTGGCGGCACTGGGCGGCCGACCGCCGGTCCGCGCTCGCGATGACGGCCCTGGTCGGGTTCCTCACCGTGCTCCTGATCTTCTACCTCAACTTCAAGTACGGCTACTCGTGGGATCTCGACCGGCGGGATCTGGCGCGGGAAGTGCGCGAGCGGGACTACTTCTACATCGGCTCGTTCGCCGTGTGGGGCATCTGGGTGGGGATGGGGCTCGCGACCCTGATGGAATGGGTCCAGCAGGGGCTCGCGGCCCGGGTCCCCGACGAGCCCCGCCGCTGGACGCTCGCCACGCCCGTGCTGCTGATCGCCCTGATCCCGCTCGCCGGCAACCGGCTCACCGCGTCGCGTGCGGGCGAGACCCTGGCGCGCGACTTCGCGGCCGACCTGCTCCAGACGGTCGAGCCGTACGGCGTCCTGGTCACGGCCGGGGACAACGACACGTTCCCGCTGTGGTACGCCCAGGAAGTGGAAGGCATCCGGCAGGACGTCACGGTCGTGAACCTGTCGCTGGCCAACACCGACTGGTACCTGCGGCAGATCCAGCGCCGGCCGGTGATCCCGTTCGACTCCGCGGCCGCGCCCGCATTCTACCAGGCGCGCCACTGGCCCCATCCCGAGGGCCCGCTGATGAACGTCTCGGACGGGTGGCTCGCCGCGCTCCAGCCGTACTACATCCTGCCGGAGAAGCAGACGGTCGAGCTGGGGCCGCTGCGCGTGACGCTCGATCCCGATCTCCTGCAACGCGGGTACATCGAGCGCGCCGACGTCATCGTGCTCCAGATCATCCGCGACCAGCTGGGCCGGCGGCCGATCTACTTCTCACGCACGGTCGGCTACTACGCGGATCAGTTCGGATTGAGCGAGTACCTCGAGGGTCAAGGCTTCGCCCGCAAGCTGCACCCGGCCCCGCTCGCGCCGTCCGATTCGATCGAGGCGGTGCCGTCCCTCGGATTCGTGAACGTGCCGCGGACCACGGCGCTGCTGTTCGACGTGTACCACGCCGAGACGGCCGCGCGGCCGCGGCCCCGCGGCTGGGTGGACCATCCGTCGGAGGGGATCATCAACCTGTACGGCCTGACCTATCAGACGCTCGCCGTCGTGCTGCGGGACGACGACCCGCCGCTCGCGACGCGCGCGCTGCTGCTGGCCGATTCGATCTTCGCGAACACGTCGGCCCGCTTCGTCCCGCCGACCGAGGTCGAGCGCTAGGAGCCCCGGGCTCGCGCCCGGGGTTAGGGGATCTCCCGCACGGGGCCGCGTTGCACCTCCTGCGGCGCCACCGGCGCGCCCGGGAACAGCCGCTCCGCTCCGCCCACGACCACCAGCTCGCCGGCCGCCACGCCCGAGCGCACCTCGACGAAGCCGGGCGTCCGCACGCCCAGCGTCACCTCGCGGCGGTCGGCCTGCCCGTCCGTCGCCACCCACACGACGTTGGCGCGCTGAAGCGGCAACACGGCATCCTCGGGGATCACCACGGCTCCGGGCCGGATCTCGGTCGCGAGCCGCGCCTCGATGAACATCCCGGCCTGGAGCAGCCGCTGGCCGTTGGGCACGAGCGCCTTGACCAGGATGGTCCGCGCGGGCAGCTCGATCACGGGGTCCACGAACTCGACCTCGCCCGTGAACGTCCGGTTGGGCAGGGCGGCGACGCCGAATTCGACCAGCTGCCCCGCGCGCAGCCGCGTGGCGTAGCGCTCCGGGACGCGGAACACGGCGCGCTGCGGGTTCACCGTCTGGAGCGTGAGCAGCCGGCTGGCGGTGGTGACGTATTCGCCCAGGCTCACGAGGCGGCGGCCCACGACGCCGGCGAACGGCGCGCGCACCACCGTGCGCTCCAGCCGGATGCGCAGCAGCTCGTGC
>JBOHSV010000478.1:0-2851 GCA_050921735.1 Gemmatimonadales bacterium
GTCGTGGACGGCCGGGACGCGGCCCGCGCCCAGCGCGCCGTGCACGCGGCGTTCCGGTTGAGCGAAATCGCCGGCGGGAAGGCGGCGCGGTGACCCAACAGGTCTGCGCCGCCTGCGACCGGCGGTATGGCGAGAGCGACCCCCGCGTGCGCTGCGACTGCGCCGGGGGGGGCCTGCTCGATCTCCGGCATCCCCCACCGGCGGCCTCGGGCCCCGCCCTGCGAGGCCTGTGGGACTCCCGGCTGGCGGAGCGCGCGGGCCCCCTCGCGTCAGGCGTGTGGCGCTTCCGCGAGATGGTGCTCCCGGCGGCGGGCGACGAAGTCGTCACCCACCCCGAGGGGAACACACCGCTGCTCCGGCGACCCGGCGTGGGCGCTTGGGCCGGCGCCTCCGAGCTCTTGCTCAAGCACGAGGGCCACAACCCCACGGGCTCGTTCAAGGACCGCGGCATGACCGTCGGCGTTACGCAGGCCCGCCGGATCCGGGCCGCCGCCGTTGCCTGCGCCTCGACGGGGAACACCGGCGCGTCTCTCGCCGCTTATGCGGCGCTCGCCGGGCTCCCCGCGCTCGTGGTCTTGCCCAAGGATGCCGTGGCGCTCGGCAAGCTGACTCAGGTGATCGCCTACGGCGCGCGGCCGCTCCTCGTGCGCGGCGACTTCGATGCCTGCCTCAGGCTCGTCGTCGAGGCGAGCGCGCGGCTCGGGGTCTACCTGCTCAACTCGATCAACCCCTTCCGTCTCGAGGGGCAGAAAACGATCGTGTTCGAGCTGCTGCAGCAGCTCGCCTGGGACCCGCCCGACTGGATCTGCGTGCCCGCGGGGAACCTCGGCAACACGGCCGCGTTCGGGAAGGCGCTGGTCGAGGCCCGGGACCTGGGTCTCATCGCCCGCATGCCGCGGCTCGCGGCGATTCAGGCGGCGGGCGCGGCCCCGTTCGCCCGGAGCTTCCAGGACGGCTTCGCGCGGCGCCACCGCGTCGAGCCGGAGACCCTCGCGACGGCCATCCGCATCGGGAATCCGGCGTCATACGATCGCGCGGTCCGCGCGATCCGCGACACCGACGGCGTGGTCGCGACGGTGACCGACGACGAGATGCTCGAGGCGAAGGCCGTCGTCGACGCCTCCGGCGCCGGGTGCGAGCCGGCCAGCGCGGCGAGCGTGGCCGGCGTGCGGCGGCTCGTCCGCGACGGCGTGATTGGCCAGGGCCAGCGCGTCGTCGCCGTCCTCACCGGTCATCTCCTCAAGGACCCCGACGTCGTGTGGCGGTACCACCTGGCGACCGATCCCCCGCCCCGCCACGCCAACCGGCCTGTCGAAATCGAGCCCCGGGTCGCCGAGGTGGAACGAGTGCTCGGCGACACGCGGGCCCGCCTTTCGGCGGAATGACGGGGGGCGGCCCTCACCCTCCCGCGATAGCCGGCACCACCACCAGCTCATCGCCGTCCCGGACGGCCGCGCCGAACCCGCCCGCGAAGCGAATGTCCGCGTCGTTCAGGTAGAAGGTGACGAAGGCGTAAGGGTTCCCCTGCTTGTCCCGCAGCCGTCGGCCGAGCGCGGGGAAACGCGTGGCGACGTCGGCCACCACATCGCCCACGGTCGCGCCGGACGTGGAGATGGAGTGGAGACCGCCCGCGAGCGGCGCGAGCACACCGGGGAGCTGAATGGTGACGGGCATGTTTATACCTCACGGGTTGACAGGGTAGTTGCGGGCGAGTGTGTGACCAGCGCCGTAACGTCGCGGAGCCGCGGGGCCACAACCGGGGCCGCGTCAAGCGCGCCCTCCAGCGCCTCGACCGTCTTGAGGCCGTTGCCGGTGATGCACAGGACGACTTCGTCGTCGGGGCGGAGGCGCCGGGCGCGGGCCAGCGCGAGCGCCGCGGCGACCGTCACGCCGCCCGCCGTCTCCGTGAACACGCCCGTCGTCTCGGCCAGGACGCGAATCGCGGCCACGAGCTCCGCGTCGGTGACCGCCGCGGCCCAGCCCCCCGACTCGTGGATCGCGCGGGCCGCGTAGCGGCCGTCCGCGGGGTTCCCGATGGCGATCGAGCGCGCGATCGTGTGAGGCACCTCGGGCACGAGGTCCGTCCCGCCCCGCTCCACCAGGCGCACGATCGGCGCGCACCCCTCCGCCTGGGCGCCGTAGAGGCGCGGCGCCGCCCCGGTGGCGAGGCCCGCGCCGAGAAACTCCGCGAAGCCCTTGCGCAGCTTGGTGAGCAGCGATCCGCCCGCCATCGGTGCCACGACCGCGGAGGGGAACCGCCACCCCAGCTGCTCCACGATCTCGAACGCGACGGTCTTGGAGCCCTCGCCGTAGTAGCCCCGGAGGTTGACGTTGACGATGCCCCAGCCGAAGCGGTCGGCGAGCTGGGCGCACACCCGGTTCACGTCGTCGTACGTGCCCCGCAGCCGCACGAGCCGGGGTCCGTACACGGCGGTGCCGACGATCTTCCCGGTCTCGAGATCCTCGGGGACGAAGATCCAGGCGCGCAGTCCCGCGCGCGCCGCGTGAGCCGCGACCGCGTTCGCGAGATTGCCGGTCGAGGCGCACCCGATGGTGTCGAGCCCGAAGGCGTGGGCGGCGTTGATCGCGGTCGCGACGACGCGGTCCTTGAACGACAGCGACGGGTGGGACACGGCGTCGTTCTTCACCCACGCGCGCGCCACGCCCAGGCGGCGGGCGAGCGCCGGTGCCTCGAGCAGGGGCGTCCACCCCGTGTCGAGGGACAGGACCGGCTCGCCGGTGAAGGGCAGCCACTCCCGGTAGCGCCACAGCGAGCGCGGCCGCGCGGCGATCGTGGCGCGATCCGGCGTGGCCCGCGCCTCGTCGTACAGCGGGTCGAGCGGGCCGAGAC